>NZ_JBGKDP010000263.1:0-3970 GCF_042954245.1 Parasynechococcus sp. | reverse complement strand
CAAAGAAAGCAGAGAAAGAGAAAGCAGAGCAAGATGCAAAGAAGGCTGCAGCAGTGGCAAAGGCTGCAATTACGACCAAAGCAAAACCAAAGCCGCTGGAATTGTCACAGGAAAAGCTTGATGAGATACAGAAAGCATACTCTGATGAGGAAGACTTCAAGGAAGAATGTGCCAAGGAGCTGAAAGCTCTCGGCTCCCATGTGGTCACTGCGATGTCGGGGCCCCGGGTTAATCCCTTCCCCGGTTTGCTGGCTGTTGAGGAGTCGTTGCCCGACCTGGCTCTGGTGCTGGGGGGGGATGGCACGGTGCTGGGGGCTGGCCGCCACCTTGCGGTGCATGACATCCCGATCCTCAGCATCAATGTGGGAGGCCATCTGGGCTTTCTCACCCACGACCGCCGTGTGTTGCGCGGCGATCAGATCTGGCAACGCCTTCAGGATGATCAGTTCGCGATCGAACGGCGCATGATGCTTCAGGCGATGGTGGATTACCGCCCTGCCGAGGATCGTACGGCCTCCCCCGGTCTGCTGCAACAGCCGGATCTGGAAGACGATGAAGAGCACCACTGGGCCTTCAACGACTTTTACCTGCGGGCCTACCGCGATGAGATTTCGCCCACCTGCACCCTGGAGCTCGAGATCGATGGGGAAGTCATCGACCAGGTGCGTGGTGACGGCCTGATTCTCTCCACCCCCACGGGGTCCACCGGGTACGCCCTTGCGGCAGGGGGGCCCATTCTTCATCCCGGCATCGATGCCATCATCGTTGCCCCGATCTGCCCGATGAGCCTCTCCAGCCGAACGCTGGTGGTGCCGCCCCGGGCCAGGTTGGCCATCTGGCCGCTGGGTGCTGGGGATCACCGCGTCAAGCTCTGGAAGGACGGTGTGAGCTGCACAGTGCTGGAACCTGGGGAGTGCTGTGTGGTTCAGCAGGCGCGCCACCATGCCCTGATGGTGTTGCTCAATCAAAGCCCGTCGTATTACCGAACCCTGTCTCACAAGCTGCACTGGGCGGGAAGCCTGCACGCGGCGCAGCCTTCGCAGAATTGATCCATGGCCCTTGAGATTGAACGGCGCTTTCTGGTGCGATCGGATGCCTGGCACAGCAGTGCAGGCCCCGCACAGCCGCTGCGTCAGGGATATCTGGCCGCTAGTGCCGACGGTATGACGGTACGGATGCGCCTGCGCGGCACGGATCAGGCCTGGCTCACCCTGAAGGCTGCGGCTGATGCCGTTGGCCTGGTGCGCCACGAGTTCGAATATCCGATTCCCGTGGCGGACGCCGAAGCCCTCTGGGATCTGGCGCCGCACCGCCTGGACAAAGTCCGCTACGCCTTGGATTGCCCTGGTGGTGACTGGGTGGTGGATTGTTTCCGGGGCGAGAACGCCCCCTTGGTGCTAGCGGAGGTGGAGCTGGCATCGGCCCAGGAGAATCTGCGGATTCCGCCCTGGTGTGGCGAGGAGATCACCAGGGAGTCCCGCTGGAGCAATGCGGTGCTGGCCCAGCATCCGGTTCAGTCCTGGCCCGAGGAGCAGCGTCGCCGTTTTGGCTGGCCCTAAGGCCGGACTGGATTTGTCTTCAGATTTCCTTTAGCTTTGAGGGGTTCTGATTGGTGGCTCCTTCCAGTGGTGGGTCTGTACGACACAACTGGAATGCTTCGCTTCGCGGGATCCAGCGTGGAGGCCGGCCTTGAATACGCCACGCTGTTTCAGATCCTGTGGGCCCCACCTCCCTGCAAAGCCTGCTGGAGCCTGTCAGCTCCACGATCAGGCTGAGGGGGGATCGTGTTCTGGAAGGACGCAACAGTTGAAGCCGTCCCGACAGATCTTGCCGTTGTCCATGGCCCAATTGAGCAGCGCCACCCGGTTCTTCGAGCCGGTCTTGGTGAACACGTTGCTCACATGGTTGTCCACCGTTCGTTTGCTGATGGTGAGACGGTCGGCGATTTCCTGATTGGTCAGTCCTTTGGCCACGAGCTCGATGATCTCGATCTCCCTGGTAGAGAGGGAGATCTCCAGAGGATCGGTACCGTCGAGGGAGGACATGAGTGACCGCCATTGAGATCATGCTAGTCCGGACGACCGGTCTGATCCTGCATAGTGGGCCGGTGAAATGGAACAAGATTTGAGGACGGCGCTGCAGCGCGCAATTGAGGCCGGGGATCAGGTGCTCACGGCCGAGGTGATGCCTCCTCGCGGAGCCGATCCCTCGCACATGCTGGCCATGGCCGCATCGCTGCAAGGCCGTGTCCATGCGGTGAATGTGACCGATGGAAGTCGGGCCGTGATGCGGATGAGCAGCCTGGCCTCCTGCAAGTTGCTGCTTGAGGTCGGTCTGGAACCGGTGTTGCAGATGGCCTGCCGTGATCGCAATCGCATCGCCCTTCAGGCCGATCTGCTCGGGGCCCATGCGTTGGGGATCCGCAACCTGTTGTGTCTCACTGGCGATCCGGTGCGGGCGGGCGATCAGGCGGATGCTCGGCCGGTGAATGAGTTCGAGTCGGTGAAGCTCTTGCAGCAGGTGGAAGCCCTCAATCGGGGCGTGGATCCCGTGCAGGGCACCCTGCCGGATGGGGCGACCATGCTGTTTGCCGGTTGTGCCGCCGACCCACAATCGAGGAGCTGGAGCGGTCTCCAGCGTCGTTTGCAGCGCAAGCAAGCGGCGGGAGCCCGTTTCGTTCAAACCCAGATGGTGATGGACCCTGAAGCGCTCGAGCGCTTCCAGCGCGAACTGGCCGGCCCCCTGAGTCTGCCTGTGCTGGCTGGCGTGTTTCTGCTGAAGTCAGCCAAGAATGCTCGGTTCATCAACCGCGTTGTACCGGGAGCCTGCATCCCCGATGCGTTGATCCATCGGCTGGAGTGTGCCGATAATCCCGCCATGGAGGGTGTGGCCATCTCCGCTGAACAGGTGAAGCGCTATCTCGGAATCGTTCGTGGCGTGCACCTGATGGCGATCAAGGCGGAGGAGCGCATCCCGTTGATCCTGGATCGCGCCGGACTCAGCTCGCTGCCTGGGTGAGGTCGGTGCCGAGCAGCTCCGCCATGGCTTTCTGCTGTGGGGACGGCTCCACCAGGTCCTGACGACGAGCATCGGTGATCAGCCAGTCGAGGGAGGCCTCCTGCAGATCGAAGTGATCACCGTCCTTACCCACGCAGTAGCGGCCGAACACCAGCTTCTCCAGCAGCTGCACGCCGGGGCCGATGCGCGAATAGTCAAAAATGATTGAGTTATCGACCGTGGCGCCCTCACAGATGTGGCAGCTGGGGCCGATCATGGTGGGCCCAACGATCGTTGCGCCGTCTTCGATCTTGGTCATGCCGCCCACGTAGACGGGGCCGCTGACGTTGATCTTGTCCCAGTTTGCGGCCACATTCAGACCAGTGTAAACCCCAGGACGCACTTCCTTGCCGGGGATTCCCACCTGACGGACCTCACCCATCAACACGCTGCGGATGGCTTGCCAGTAGTCGGGAACCTTGCCGATATCCACCCATTCGAAATCCATCGGGATGGCATAGAAGGGTGCCCCGAGCTCGGCCAGCTTCGGGAACAGATCGGAGCCGATGTCGAAGGACTGACCCGAGGGGATGTGCTCAAAAACCTCCGGTTCAAAGATGTAGATGCCGGTGTTGATTGTGTCGCTGAGGGCTTCCTCAACGCTGGGCTTTTCGTGGAAGCTTGAAATTCTGTTCTGGTCATCGGTTACCACAACGCCGTAGCTGCTCACCTGATCCTTGGGGACCCGTTTGGTGACGAGGCTGGCGATCGCACCCTTGTCCCGGTGCAGCCGTACCGCTTCGCTGAGATCAAGGTCGATCAGCGCATCGCCGCAGAGCACCACGAAAGTGTCGTCGAAGAAGTTCTGGAAATCTTGGATTTTTTTGAGCCCGCCAGCAGACCCCAGGGCATTGCCGATCAGTTCGCCGTCTTCAATCCGTCCTTCAAAGCTGTAGGCAATTTCAACCCCGAA
>NZ_JBGKDP010000262.1:0-7964 GCF_042954245.1 Parasynechococcus sp. | reverse complement strand
ATGCTCTTGATCGGTGGATGGTGGGATCCGCATCTAGTGGGCCTTTTGGACCTCTGGCATCGCAGCCAGGTCGCCGGCGGGCAGCCATCCCTGCATATCGGGCCGGCCTCCCATCTGCAGTGGTGGCCTGAAACCCAGCAGCTAATGCTGCAGTTTTTTCAACAGCATCTGCAGAACCGCTCCCCCCAGGAGCCGAAACCCAGCCACCAGCTCTGGAACACCACCCAGCATCAGTGGGACGCGATCCCCGCACCCGCCACGAGCAGGCCAGCGTCATGGGGACTGCGCAGCCATGGACTGGCCTGCATCGACCCAAGCGACGGTGCCCTTGTCGCGGATGGAGAAGGAGAGGGAAGCGTGGTCATCATTCATGACCCCTGGCGACCGGTTCCGGCCATCGGTGGACACCTTGGAACACACCCTGGCCCCGCGGAGCGCACGGCCGTTGATCAACGCAGCGACGTTGCGACATTCACCACTACACCCCTGGTTGATGAGCTTCTGCTGTCAGGTCAACCGTTGCTGCTGGTGAACGCCGAAGCGGATCAGCCCGGGTTTGATCTCTGCCTCAGCCTGTCGCGCCTGCCTGCGGGAGCCAACAGCGTTGAACAACTGAGCACGGGAGTCGTGCGGGTTCGCGGAGAGGAGGCGTTGCAGCCAGTCAGGCGCAGCGTGACCCTCCAGCCCCTGCACGCGACCCTGGCTTCCGGCGATCGACTAAAGATCTCCATTGCCGCAGCAGCGTGGCCCGCCATTGGCGTCAACCCTGGCCACGATGCCGTGCCCTGCGGAGCACCAAGCCCAGAGCATCGTGTGGTGACGCTGACACTGAAACTTGCTGACTCCACCCTGCAGCTGAACCCCTTTGATTCCGGCAGATTGAAGCTCGACTGACGTTTGTGCTTTGAAGCTCTCCGCTGCCCCGGTTCAGACCAGTGTTCATGTGAAGAGCGTCCAGGCACGCCTGGACCAACGCGTGGCCATTGATGCAACCCGCGTTGTCAGCATGATCCCTGGCTACAACACAACAGCCATCGATGCTGTGGTGACCACTGCATCCGGTGACGAAGGGATGCTGATGGTGCTGGATGAGGACGGCAAGCTGCTCGCCTTAAAGTAAACCTACCGGGTCCAGCCGATCGAGACAACAGCCCTCGACTGAACCCGCGACCTGGCAGTAGGACGCTGGATTGCCGCGCGATTCAAGATGTCCCTGCAGCTGCAGGAGGAGCTGGCCCCGGGCGACCTGGAACGCAAATAGACAAAGCTCAGCCAAGTGTCAGGTGGGTTACGCAAGGTGAAAGACGCTGTGATCGCCCATCAAGACGGCGATCAGCAGCTCATGCTGGTGGCTGTCGCCTTCGGCAAGGCCACAACCAACCTGTTTGTGATCTTTGACGCAAGCGGTCGGATCATCAACGTCGACATTTTCCGAGACTTTGTCTGATCAATAGCGGATCTGTTTCGTAAATCAGGCTTAACATCGCGCCCAATTCTCAGATCTCCCATGGGTGTCGCCGCAGTCCTCGACTGGATGGTTCAGGACGGCGAACGGTTGGCGAATTGTCGCCATGACCACCCGCTTGCGGTGCTTGGTCCTCAACCCTCAGATCAGGGTTGGACCGTGCGGATATGGATGCCGGAAGCCCAAACGGTCACCCTGCTGCAGGCTGGCGACGAGGTCGCCATGACCACGCCGAACCACCCCTGGGTGTTCGAGGCAAAGCTCAACAAAGACCCCGGCTGCACCTACAGAGTCAGGGTTGAGCGCGGCGGGATCGTGCACGAACAACACGACCCCTGGGCCTTCCGCGGGGAATGGATGGGCGAAATGGATCACCACCTGTTTGCCGAAGGCAATCATCACCACATCTGGCAAAAGATGGGTGCCCACCTCACCGAGCGTGATGGGGTTAAGGGTGTGATGTTCTGTCTTTGGGCTCCCAACGCTCTTACCGTCTCCGTTATTGGAGATCTGAATTCATGGGACGGACGTCACCACCCCATGCAGCAGCGTCTTGGGGGCGTCTGGGAACTTTTCATTCCCGGACTCGAGGAGGGACATCTCTACAAATACGAAATCCGTACCCAAGAGGGCCACTGTTACCAAAAGGCTGATCCTTACGGCTTCCAGCACGAGGTTCGCCCGGACAACAGCTCCGTTGTGGCTCACCTAGGCGGATTCCAATGGTCCGATCAGGGCTGGATGCAGAAGCGCGACAGCAGCAACGCTCTCGATCAACCGATCTCGGTGTATGAAATGCACCTGGGCAGCTGGCTTCACGCCTCAGCGGAAGAGCCCTGGATTCAACCCGACGGCACCCCTCGGCCGCCCGTTCCCGCGGCGGAGATGAAGCCCGGCGCTCGGCTGCTCACCTATGCCGAGCTCGCCGATCGCCTGATTCCTTACGTCAAGGAGAGGGGCTTCACCCACATCGAGGTGATGCCGATAACCGAACACCCCTTCGATGGCTCCTGGGGCTATCAGGTGACGGGTTGGTATGCCCCCACCAGCCGATATGGAACGCCTGATGAATTCCGGGCGTTTGTGGATCGCTGCCACGCCGAAGGCATCGGCGTGATCATCGACTGGGTTCCAGGCCATTTTCCGAAAGATGCCCATGGCTTGGCTTTCTTTGATGGCGCACACCTATATGAACATAGCGATCCCCGGATCGGGGAACACAAGGAATGGGGAACGCTGATCTTCAACTACAGCCGCAACGAGGTTCGCAACTTCCTTGTTGCCAATCTCATCTTCTGGTTCGAGCAGTTCCATATCGATGGCATTCGCGTGGATGCCGTGGCCTCGATGCTCTATCGCGACTACCTGCGTCCCGACGGGGAATGGCTCCCCAATGAAAACGGCGGCCGGGAGAATACCGAAGCTGTGCGTTTCCTGCAGCAGGCCAACCACGTGCTGTTCCAGCACTTCCCAGGAGCCCTATCCATCGCGGAGGAATCAACAACCTGGCCGATGGTGACGCAGCCCACAGACAGCGGCGGTCTCGGGTTCAACCTCAAATGGAACATGGGTTGGATGCACGACATGCTCGATTACTTCGAGCTCGACCCGTGGTTTCGCCAGTTCCACCAGAACAACATCACCTTTTCGATCTGGTACACCTACACCGAGAACTTCATGCTGGCCCTGAGCCATGATGAAGTGGTGCACGGGAAGAGCCATCTCCTGCACAAGATGCCGGGAGATGACTGGCAGAAGTACGCCAACACCCGGGCATTGCTCGCCTACATGTGGACACACCCCGGCAAGAAGACGATCTTCATGGGGATGGAATTCGGCCAGCGGGCTGAATGGAATGTGTGGGGCGATCTCCAGTGGGATCTGCTCAACTACGAACCCCACAAGGGCATCCAGCGGTTGGTGGATGACCTCAACGTTCTCTACAAGGCAGAGCCGGCCCTTTGGCGAGATGATTTCGACCAGTTCGGCTTCCAGTGGATCGATTGCAACGACAACCGCCACTCCGTGATCAGCTTCATGCGTCGGGAGAGTGCCAGCGGCACCTGGCTGGTGGTTGTGGCGAACTTCACGCCCCAAAGTTACTCCCACTACCGCGTGGGCGTTCCCCTCTCCGGCTTCTACGAGGAGATCTTCAACTCCGATGCAGCCAAGTACGGCGGCAGCAACCTCGGTAACATGGGCGGCAAACCAACGGACGAGTGGGGCATCCACGGCTACGAGAACTCCTTGGATCTCTGCCTGCCGTCGCTGAGCCTGATGGTGTTCAAGCACGACCCGAACGCAGCCTGAGCAGCAGCGAGCCGACCAACATCGTGTGACGAACGTGATGACAAAGAGGAGTTAAAGCTCTAGCCAAGGCTTCGATTCGGGTAGGTTTCCGGCTGACCTGACCGGGCTTGATGAGCGACTCTTTACCCCTGCTCCTGCGTGCTGCGCGCGGTGAATCGGTGGAGCGTCCTCCGGTATGGATGATGCGTCAGGCCGGTCGCTACATGAAGATCTACCGGGATCTGCGGGACAAGTACCCCAGCTTCCGTCAGCGTTCCGAAAACCCCGATCTCTCCTATGAGATCTCCATGCAGCCGTTTCACGCCTTCAAGCCCGATGGCGTGATCCTGTTCTCCGACATCCTCACGCCCCTGCCGGGGATGGGAATCGATTTCGACATCATCGAGAGCAAAGGCCCCCAGATCGGCGATCTAATCCGGAGCATGGCTCAGGTGGATGCTCTGCGCCCGCTGAACCCCGCCGAGTCGATGCCCTTTGTGGGTGAGGTGCTGGGTCGTCTCCGCCAAAGCGTTGGCAACGAAGCAGCTGTTCTCGGCTTCGTTGGTGCCCCCTGGACCCTGGCCGCCTACGTGGTGGAGGGCAAGAGCAGCAAGAACTACGCGGTGATCAAGGCCATGGCCTTCCGAGAACCCGAGATCCTGCACAAGCTGCTCGACCACTTCGCCGAGTCGATCGCCAACTACCTGCGCTATCAGATTGATTCCGGCGCCCAGGTGGTGCAGATGTTTGATTCCTGGGCTGGTCAGCTCAGCCCGGCTGACTACGACACCTTCGCTGCGCCTTATCAGAAGAAGGTGGTGGATCTGGTCAAGCAGACGCACCCCGACACCCCCATCATCCTCTACATCTCCGGCAGCGCCGGCGTGATCGAGCGGATGGCCAACACCGGTGTTGACATCGTTTCACTGGATTGGACCGTGGACATGGCCGAGGCCTTGGCACGTCTGCCGGAGCACATCGGTGTTCAGGGCAATGTGGACCCGGGCCTGCTGTTCGGCACCCCGGAGGCGATTGAGGCCCGCATCGATGACTGCGTGCGCAAGGCCCGCGGCCGGAAGCACATCCTCAACCTCGGCCATGGAATCCTGCCGGGTACGCCGGAAGAGAACGGTGAAGCCTTCTTCCGGGCCGGCAAGAGCGTGATGGACCGTCTCGGGGCTGTCGTTTGACCCGCATCCTGGTGACCGGCGCCAGCGGATGCGTCGGTCAGTACATTTCCCGCTGGCTGCTGGACCACTCTGATGCGGAGCTGCTGCTCTGGCTGAGGGACCCGGCCAAACTCACCGCCTTCCCGTCGGATCATCCCCGCATCCGCCTTTTGATGGGGGACTTGCGGGACACCGACCGTTTCGCCCAGGAGCTGGCATCGGTGAACCGGGTGATCCACACCGCCACCGCCTGGGGTGACCCCGAGCGGGCCGAACAGGTGAATGTGGTGGCGGTGAAACGGATGCTTGAGCTTCTGGATCCCAGCAAGCTGGAGCAGATCATTTATTTCTCAACGGCCAGCGTGCTTGATCGACACCTGCGCCCCCTGCCTGAAGCTCTGGCCTACGGCACGGAATACATCCAAACCAAGGCTCGCTGCCTCAGGGATCTTGAGCAGCATCCTCTGGCCAGCAAAGTCATCGCGGTGTTTCCCACCTTGGTGTTCGGCGGACGGGTTGACGGCACCAGCCCCTTCCCCACCAGTTACCTCACAGAGGGTTTGGCTGAAGCCAGCCGTTGGCTCTGGCTGGCTCGTTGGCTTCGGGTGGATGCGAGCTTCCACTTCATCCATGCGGAAGACATCGCTCGCGTCTGCGGCCTGTTGGCCACAGGCCCCCATGAACCGAACAGTGAACCCGGACAAGGCGCTCTGCGCCGGGTGGTGATGGGACAAAAGGCCATCTCGGTGAACGACACCGTGAAAACCCTCTGCCGCTGGCGCGGTGTGGCCCGAACGCCCGGCATTCCGCTCTGGCCATGGCTGATTGAGACTCTGATCCGCGTTCTGCCGATCGAAGTGAATGCCTGGGACCGGTTCAGCATTCGCCGGCGCCACTTCATTCACGACCCGGTGACGCAGCCCGAGCGTTTCGGTGGCAGCAGCCATGCCCCTGACTTGACAACAGTTCTTAGCGATTCCGGCCTGCTCAATCGCGGAACCCCCAGACCCGCGCGTAAGGTCAATGTATCGACCTAGCACTTTCATGCGCTCCGTCATCCGCACCATTGCAGCTGCCTGCTGCGCCTTCCTGATGCTGATCGGCCTCAACGTCGGCAGCGCTCAAGCCGCCACCGTTGAAGTGAAGCTCGGCACCGACGGCGGCATGCTCGCTTTTGAGCCCGCCATTGTGAACATCGAGGCCGGCGACACCGTCAAGTTCGTCAACAACAAGCTGGCTCCTCATAACGCTGTTTTCGAGGGCCATGACGAGTACAGCCACTCTGATCTCGCCTTCAGCCCTGGCGAATCCTGGGAGGAAACCTTCGCCACTGCTGGCACCTACGACTTCTACTGCGAGCCCCACCGCGGTGCTGGCATGGTCGGCAAGGTGATCGTTGAGTGATCCCTGGATTTCTGAGGAAATCGCCCTTTTGCACCAACTGAACAGAGAACCCTGGGCTGTGTATCAACCACAGCCCAGGGTTCTCTGTTTTGCCGGCAACGATGGATAGCTTGGGACATTGAGGGGGTTGCGATGGTACGTGTATCAGGCTTGATCCTGACGTTGCTGTTGATCGTTGGCGCGACAGGTCTGCTGTCTGCGCCGGTGATGGCGGTCGACGGCGCTGCTTTGGAGCGAGGCGAACAGATTTTCAATAGCAACTGTGCGGCTTGTCACATGGGGGGCGGCAATGTGATTCGCGCCGACCGAACGCTGAAGATCAGCGACTTGAACGACCATGTGGGGGCCTACTCCAGTTCCCCGCTAGAGGCCCTGGAGCATGAGATCGAGGATGGGCTGAATGCCATGCCCAGCTATGCCGACAAACTGAGTGAAGAGGAGATCATTGCGGTGGCCATCTACGTTGAACAACGGGCCGAATTGGGCTGGTCCAGGCGATGAGTCGAGAAGCTCTTCAGGATTTTCTGCGGGCTGTGGAACATCACCAGGGCTTGCGGCGCGATGCGACCCAATGCAGTGATGACGATCAACTGTTGGCCCTGGCACGCCGCCACGGGTTCAATGTGATCCAGCGGGATCTCTGCGACGACGCCCGGGAATTAGCCATCACCCGCTGGGTCGAGACCAGCCGGATCCAGCGCTCTTTTCAATCACCACCCTTCCAATCACCAAAGACCTGATGGCCGTTGTCACCCTGCTCAGTGATTTCATCGACGGCACCAGCATGGCCCTGGCGGAAGACACCGATGCCGCCGATCTGAACGCCTTCATGACCGCCAATCAAGGCCGGCTCTGGGCAAGCGTGCAGCAGCGTCGGCGGCACCGACAGCAAACGATCGATCGGCGCGGCCCAGGAACGGTGTACTTCGCCGCGGACGCTCCAGGGGCTGCTGCCGTGGAGCGTTACCTCAGCAGTGAAACGGGCTCAGCCGAGGAATCAGCAGCAATGCAGGCCATGCAGACCACTGGGGTGGAGATCGCCCCCCATGTGGGGGCAGACCGCGAACGCGATGTCCTGCTCAACGGTCGGTTGAGGGGCCTGACGGCCCAGGCCAAGGCCGAGGGTTTTGGTTGAAGCCATGGGCGATGCAGCGATGACACTCTCTGACAACCCGCTTGGGCTGCAGAGTTTTGACGAACTGGTCGAGTGGACCGTTTCCTACCTCCACTTCAAACATGCCCTGGAGGTGATTGCCTTCACCCCAGAGGCCGCGACGTCCTATCTCGATCGCTTCAGCGAGTTCAGCAGCCGCTACGCCACGGAGATGAAAAAGCAGGACATCCTGGAGGCCCGCCTTCCCAAAGAGATGCGGGAGAGCATCGAAGCCAAAAACGCTCACCGTGCTCTGCTGCGTGAACTGCTCAATGGCTGATCAAGCCGCGGACTGGACCTGCTTGGCCGCTTGCAACACAGCCAGATAGAGATCCTCGTCGATTTCCCGAATGTCGTACTCCGTGGGTTTCACCCCGTGGTGGTGCTCATGCACCACCATCCAACAGCTGCGTTCCAGCTCACCGCCAGCCGTTGCTGTGAGCGCTAAGCCCTGCTGCATGAGGGAGTCCACCAGCTGCTGATC
>NZ_JBGKDP010000261.1:0-23575 GCF_042954245.1 Parasynechococcus sp. | reverse complement strand
CTTTCCGCAAGTCCTTCCACGTGGTGGTGGTGGCTTTCCTGGGCACGTCCCACGTCTTGTTCAAAGCCCAGCACCTGGGCGCGGTACTTGCAGAGCGAGCAGTTCATGGCGGTGTCTCCCCGCAAGACCTCTTCGACCCGTTCTCTGAAGGTGTCCACCACCAGGGTGTGGTCGCCCAGATAGCCTGCAGAGAGAAACTTCACCTCGGGATGATCGGCAGCCACCAGCGCGGTGTGTTGTCGGATTCGGCTCACCAGAACCCCTGAAAAGAGGAAATAGGGCACCACCACCACCCGGCGGAAGCCCAGCTTCACGGCGTGACGTAGCCCCGGTTCCACTAGAGGGAAGGTCACGCCCGAATACACCGTTTCTCCCCAGCCGAAACCAAATCCCTCCACCAACAGCCGCGTCACCTTGGCCACGTTGGAGTTGGCGTCTGGATCCGAAGAGCCTCGACCCACCACCACCAGCAGGGTTTTGGCCAGGGAAACGTCGTGCTTCGCCGCATCCAGGCACTCCTGAACGCGAGCTCCGGCGGCCGACACCATCAACCGGTCCACCCCCAGCTCCCGGCCGTAATCGATCGGTAAACCCGTTTCGGCCGTGTAGGTGTTCAGAACAGAGGGGATGTCGTTCTTGGCATGCCCTGCGGCGAAAAGCATGGCTGGTATGGCCAGCACCTTGGTGACGCCTTTTTGCCGGAGCGCTTCAAGACCATCGCGAAGGATGGGTCGGGCGAATTCCAGGTAGCCGTGCTCCACCGGCATGGGGGCGAGCCGAGGTCGCAGGGCGTCCACCATCTGGGCGAATTCTTCGACGGCCAATCGGTTGCGACTGCCGTGGCCGCAGATCAGAACGCCAAGGCGCTCGTTGCCGGTTTCCGCGTGCTGTTCGGCCAAAAGGTCGCTCTGCTGTTCCAATGGTTTGACGATATCGGTTGCATCGCAATGGATTCAGACCGTCCCGTTTTCTTCAATGCGCAGGCGGCTGATGCGAGGCGCTCCGGTCTGGTCTCCCCCCGACCAGAGGAGTTGGTGGCCTTGATTCAAAACTGGACCGGCCCCCGGCCGCTGCGTCTCTGTAGCGGGGGGACCACATCTCGCGCCGCCGTGGCCGACCACTGGACCCTGGACCTTCAAACTCATTTCCAACGTCTGGAGTGGCAGCCAGCGGATCAGTCGGTCTGGATTGGAGCGGGCTGCCGCATGGGAGAGGTGCTTGAGGCCTTGCTACCCCACGGCCGAACCGTGGCTGCTGGTTTGTCGGCTTTGCCTGGGCTTGGCTATGTGCTCACGGGCGGCATGGGGCCACTGAGTCGGCAGGTGGGGCTTGCTGTTGATCAAGTGCTCGAGATGCATGGGGTCTGGGGTGATGGCAGCCCCTTTGCGCTGTCTCGGGCTGCCGATGCTGGTTCGCTGGAGTGGAGAGGCCTCTGCGGTGCAGCGCCGTTTCTGGGGGTGGTGAGCGCGCTGCGCATGACCACTCACCCGCTCGTGCCGCTGTGGGTGCAGCAACGCGTGGTGTCTCCGGATCAACTGCCTGAGTTCATGCTCCAGGCGGAAGCGGCCGACTCGAGCGGCAGCCTGCAGTGGCATTGGGAAAGTGCTGACGCGGTGCAGTTGCTCCGGATTGCCGATGCCCCTTGGGCCGGTGCGGAGAAGATCGAAGGGTTGCATCAGCTCCCACCCTTGCGGGGATCGGCCACGATGCCTCCTCGATCTCATACGGAGGTGGTTGGCTTGCTGGGGCCGGCAGCTGCTGAGCTCTGGGGGCCCTTGATGCCGGATTTATGCCATTTGCTGCAGCATCGTCCTCATCCGCTCTCCAGCCTGGCCTGTCAGCAGCTTGGGGCGGCGACGCAACAGGTTGCCGTGGAGACCAGCTCGTTTGTGCACCGCAATGCCGAGTGGAAACCATGGGTCACGGCCGCCTGGACTCCGGGGGATGGCCCGGGCCAGAGGCGCAGCCTTGCTTGGTTGGAGGAGGTCTGGCAGGTCCTCCAGTCGGTCTGCCCTGGTGTGCATCTGGCTCAGTTTCATGACCATCTGCCCTTCCATCACAAGGAGTTGGAGGCAGCGTTCGGCCCCTGGTTGCCCGAGTTGCGAAAGCTGAAACAGCGCTTGGATCCAGCAGGCACCCTGCCGACGCTCTGATTTACGGTCGCCGCTAACCGGCATCCATTGATGGCCAAACGATCCAGCCCAACCCTGGCGAATCAGTGGTTGGGCAACCCCAGCAAAGACCTGCTCTCAGGTCTGGTGGTGGCTTTCGCAATGATCCCTGAGGCCATTGCCTTTTCGGGGATCGCTGGGGTGGATCCCAAAGTGGGTCTGTTCGGAGCGTTTTGCCTGTCGCTGACCATCGCCGTCGTGGGTGGTCGCATGGCCATGATCACCTCAGCCACGGGCTCCACGGCCCTGTTGATGACAGGGCTTGTGGCTACCGGTGAAGCCAGGGGGCCAGGCCTGGGTGTCCAGTACCTGATGGTGGCCGGGCTGGTGACGGGTCTGCTGCAGATCCTCTGGGGTTATTTGCGTCTTGCCTATCAGATGCGCTTTGTTCCCCAAGGCGTGTTGAGTGGCTTCGTCAATGCGCTGGCCTTGCTCATTTTTCAGGCCCAGCTGCCCCAGCTCGGTCTCAATCTTCACTTTGGAGATGGTGACCATAGGGCCTCGTCGTTACTCCCTCATGGCGGCCAGATCCCCGTCGTCTGGGGCTTGGTCCTCCTGGGCCTGGTGATTATTTATGGCCTTCCTCGGTTGACCCGGATGGTGCCTTCACAGCTGGTGGCCATCATTGTGTTGACCGCAATCAGTGTGGGATTCAGCTTCGACATCCCCACGGTCAGCAGCCTCGGCACCCTCCCTGCAGGTCTGCCCTCCTTCAGCCTTCCCTTTGGTGAAGGCGCAGTTCCCTTCAGCTTGGACACCCTTGGCTTAGTTCTCCCCACAGCCTTGGCCATCTCCCTGGTGGGTCTGATGGAAACCTTCCTGACCCAGGACATCCTCGACGACAAGACCGACACCACCACCAACAAAAACGTTGAGGCCAGGGGTCAAGGCATCGCCAACATCGTCTCGTCCCTGTTCGGTGGTATGGCCGGCTGTGCTCTGGTGGGTCAGTCCGTGATGAATGTGGACAATGGCGGTCGCACGCGACTCTCAACCCTGTTCTCGGGGGTGAGCCTGCTGGCGATGATCCTGCTGGCTGGGCCCTGGCTCAGACAAATTCCGATGGCGGCCCTGGTGGCCGTGATGATCAGCATCGCTGTCAGCACGGCTGACATCAATGGTCTGCGCAATCTGCGTCGCATCCCCAAGAGCGACACCTCGGTGATGCTGACGACCTTCGCCGTCACGATGCTCACCACCCCGCACAACCTCGCCCTTGGCCTGTTGGCTGGCGTGGCACTGGCAGGAATTCTGTTCAGCCGCAAGGTGGCCAAGGTGATTCAGGTGGAGTCTGTCGAGATCAGCGATCAGGAGCGGTTGTACCGCGTGCAAGGGCAGCTGTTTTTTGTGAGCAAGGTGTATTTCCTCCAGGGATTTGATCTTCACGACCATCCCGAGCGCATCACGATTGACCTCTCTCAGGCCCACATCTGGGACCAGAGCGGTGTAGCTGCGCTGGATCAGGTCATCCGCAAATACCGCAGCGGTGGATCTGTGGTCAGCGTGATTGGCCTGAACGAGGAAAGCCTTGATCTGTTTGAGCGGATCGGCGGTCAGGAATCAGCCCATGCATGAGCCTCCGCTTGGTTGGCAAGACAGGCGCTGAGGTCTTGGCGCATCGCCATGAGCCGCTGCAGAATCTGTATGTCCTCAGGGTTGGTCGCCACGTACCTCTCGGTGACGTCGTTGCTGATGCTCATCAACATGCAAAAGGTCTGAACATCACGTCCGGCCCGTTGCTGAGAACTCTCTAAAAGAAAGCCCAACAGCGCCATCTTGTTGTTGTACGTACCACGGTTCTGCTCGTCCCATGCGAGAGCACCGGGAGCAGTCGTTCCAGCGATCAGTCCGGCCAAAAGGCAGGCCCAGACCTTCATTGCAGCAAGGCTGATTGCCGTGAACGGAGGTCGGACGTGATTGATGTGCTCGGGATCTGGGACAATCTCACCCGATCCGTACCAACGCTGATGTTCCGATCCAGTTCGCGTGTTCTGATCGTTGCGTTGGCTGGCTTGTCCTCGTTACTGGCGTCCTGCGCGTCACTGGACAGTGCGGCTGGCTCGCGTCTTGATCTGGTAAAAGTGCGAGGGGAGTTGCTTTGCGGGGTGAGCGGCAAGATTCCAGGCTTCAGTTTTCTCAGCCCTGATGGGCATTACACCGGCCTGGATGTCGACATCTGCCGTGCCATGGCTGCTGCTTTTGTTGGCGATGCTGAAAAGGTTCAGTACCGGCCTCTAACCGCGCCCGAGAGGTTCACGGCCCTGCGATCGGGCGAGATCGATTTGTTGTCCCGCAACACCACCCATATCCTCAGCCGCGATGCGCTGGGAGGCAATGGGCTGCGCTTTGGGCCTGTGGTGTTCCATGACGGACAGGGCTTGATGGTGAACGCCTCCCGCGGAGTGCGTTCGCTGGCTGATCTGAGTGGGAAGTCCATTTGCGTGGGATCGGGTACCACAACTGAGCAAAACCTCAACGACGCCTTCGCCTCCCAGGGGCTTCCCTACACACCGATCAAATACCAAGACCTCAATCAGGTGGTCGGCGGCTACCTCCAGGGGCGCTGCGAAGCCATGACGTCTGATCGGTCGCAACTGGCGGCGGCGCGCTCAGGGTTCAGTGATCCCCAGGCGCATCAGATCCTTGACGATCGGATCAGCAAGGAGCCCCTGGCTCCAGCTGTGGTGGGGGGGGACCAGTCCATGGGTGATGCCATGACCTGGGTGGTCAACGCCCTGATCGAAGCCGAGGAACGGGGCATCACCCAAGAGAATGTGGACGCGGTGATGAAGCAAGCCGCAGCCGACCCCTCCAAGACCGCTCTGCGGCGCTTTCTAGGTGTGGATCCAGGCCTGGGTCGCAAACTCGGACTCGCTGATGACTTTGTCGTTCAGGTGATCCGTGCCACCGGCAATTACGGCGAGATCTACAACCGCCATCTCGGACCGGACAGTGCCGTGGCGATTCCCCGGGGGGCGAACCGCCTGGTCCGTGAAGGTGGTTTGATGATTTCCCCACCGTTCACCTGATGCGGCAGCATCGTCTCCTGATTCAGGTTGGTGTTGCTGCCGTTCTGATTGGCCTGCTGGCTCTGTTGGTCAACAATCTGGCCGTCAATCTGATCCGGACCGGCTTGGGACTGGGTTTTGGCTGGCTGGGTCGACCCGCTGGTTTTGCTCTGGCGGAAACAGCTCTCCCCTATGCCCCATCCGATAGCTACCTCTGGGCCCTGACCATCGGTTGGCTGAACAGCCTCAAGGTGATCGCGGCTGGTCTGGTGTTGACCACCGTTCTGGGTGTTGCTACTGGTGCAGCCCGCAGCAGCAACAACCGTCTGCTGCGCAGCCTGGCCGGGGGCTATGTGGCGTTGGTTCGTCAGGTTCCTCTGCTCCTGCAGTTGCTGTTCTGGTACTTCGTTGCCTTCCTTGGCCTTCCGTCGGTGTCGATCGGTGGGTTGATCCGGCTTTCGAATCAGGGCATTCAGCTGTTGGGTCTGAATCTCAGCGTTGAATTTTGTGCGGTTCTTGTTGGGCTCACGGTGTTCACGGGTGCGTCGATTGCAGAGATCGTGCGCGGTGGCATCAACGCGGTGCCATGGGGCCAGTGGGAGGCCTTCCGCAGCCTTGGACTTGGGGAAGGGCTTGGGCTGTGTCGCATTGTGTTGCCGCAGGCGCTGCCGGCGATTCTTCCTGCACTCACGAGCCAGTACCTCAATCTCGCCAAGAACAGCACCCTGG
Source organism: Parasynechococcus sp. (assembly GCF_042954245.1). Taxonomy (GTDB): domain Bacteria; phylum Cyanobacteriota; class Cyanobacteriia; order PCC-6307; family Cyanobiaceae; genus Parasynechococcus. The sequence goes on along the minus strand of NZ_JBGKDP010000261.1, from coordinate 17,667 downwards.
CGGTTGCCGTGGGCTACGCCGATCTCTACGCCGTCAGTGACACCACCATCACTCAAACCGGCCGCGCCATTGAAGGCTTCCTGTTGCTGTTGCTCAGCTTTCTGCTGCTGAATTTGTTGATCAGCGGCGGCATGGCTGCCTTCAACCGTGCCGTGTTGGGTCGTCTGAACAGGAGCCGCTGATGAACCGTTGGTTGGATCGTGGGATCACCCTGCTGCTCCTGGCTCTGCTCGGATGGGCTGGCTGGTCAATGCTGCATTGGCTGCTGGTTGCAGCCGACTGGTCTGTCGTGATCACAAATCTGCCGCTGTATGTGGTGGGCAGCTTTCCAGCGGATCAACGCTGGCGTCCGTTGCTGTGGATGGCTGCACTGATCACGCTCACGCTGCTGCCCCTCGTCGGTTCGAAGCGTGGCTGGGTTCGCCGTTGGTTGCCGTTGTTCTGGATCGTGATGGCACCGCTGGGGCTCTGGCTTTTGGCCGGAGGTTTAGGCTTGGTGCCAGTAGGGACGCGCAGCTGGGGTGGTCTCACGCTCACGCTGTTGCTCACGGGAGCCAGTGGTGCTTTGGCGCTTCCATTGGGGATCTTCCTGGCCCTCGGCCGGCGTAGTGATCTGCCGGTGCTGCGTTGGAGCAGCGCCGCCTACATCGAGTTGATGCGGGCTGTGCCGTTGATTGCGGTTTTGTTCTTTGGACAACTGCTGATTCCGTTGTTCCTGCCGCCAGGGCTTGAGATCAATCGGGTTCTGCGGGCGGTTGTAGCCTTCGCCTTGTTTGCAGCGGCGTACATCGCAGAGGATGTGCGCGGAGGGCTGCAGGCGATTTCGCCCACCCAGCGGGAAGCCGCAGCCGTGCTGGGTCTGTCGCCCCGTCAATCGCTGCAATTGGTGGTGCTGCCGCAGGCGCTGCGGGTTGCGCTTCCGTCGCTCACCAACCAGGCGGTGGGTCTGCTGCAAAACACAAGCCTGATGGCCATTCTCGGTTTGGTGGAATTACTGGGCATCAGTCGCAGCCTGTTGGCGAATCCAGCATTCATCGGCCGCTATCTGGAGGTCTATCTCTGGCTTGCTGCGATTTACTGGCTGGCGTGTACGGCCATGGCGCTGCTGGCCCGCCACCTGGAAGTTCAGCTTGACCCTGCCCACTCTGCCTCATGACTGTCGCCATTCGTGCCACTGATTTGGTCAAGAGCTATTCCCAAGGTGTTCGAGCTCTCGATGGCGTCAACCTTGAGGTGAACAGCGGCGAAGTACTTGTGGTGATGGGTCCTTCCGGGTCCGGCAAGAGCACGCTGATCCGTACGTTCAACGGTCTGGAGCCGCTGGATGGCGGAGCTCTTGATGTGCTTGGGGTTCCTTTGGATGCCATCCATGGGGAACGTCAGGTGCGGGCGATTCGCAAGCGCGTGGGGATGGTGTTTCAGCAGTTCAACCTGTTTCCTCATCTTTCCATCCTCGACAACATCACCCTTGCCCCGATCAAGGTGCAACAGCGTGTCAAGGCGGCTGCCGAGCAGCGGGCGATGGAGCTTCTTGACCAGATGGGAATTCGAGAGCAGGCCCATAAGTACCCGGCGCAGCTCAGTGGTGGTCAGCAGCAGCGGGTCGCGATCGCTCGTGCTCTGGCGTTGGATCCTGAGGTGATGCTGTTTGACGAGCCCACCAGCGCTTTGGATCCGGAGCGGGTGAAAGAAGTGTTGGATGCGATGCGCCAGTTGGCCAAAGGCGGCATGACGATGGTGGTGGTCACCCACGAACTGGGGTTTGCCCGTGAGGTGGCCGATCGGGTGATGTTCATGGATCGGGGCCAGGTGGTGGAGACCTCTGACCCAGAGACGTTCTTCAGCAATGCCAGGGAAGAACGCAGCCGCAGGTTCCTCAATCAGATGCAGCACTAAACGGCTTGCACAACCTCGTGCAGTGCTTCAGGCCGACTGTCGTTCTCTTCAAGCCTCAGTGGGCTTTCGTAGGCAGTCACGCTGATCAGCCAAAACGCCACAAAAGCGAGGATCAGCGCCAGTCTATGCATCCGAAAAAGGTGAGGACCACGTCGTGGATGGATAGGACGACTGAGCCCCCAACAGAAACGTATTGCTCAGGAACGAAGCGACGGTTGCCCTGAAGGATTTCAACTCTGTCGCTCCACTCCGACTCACCTTACCGAGCAATAATTGTGATGCTAGTCCCATCGTGGCTGCGGTAAGGTCTTGGTTGCTAAAAAAAGACCCTCCCGGTAGGAGAGGGCCTGGAAGAGGTTCAGCTTGAGGCGATGAATAAGTTGATCACTCGTCAACTTGGTCGGCAGCTTCGCTGTGCTCCGCAGCTGCACCCGTGGGGATAAGACGGATGGCTTTCTTACCAAGCTTGATCTCAAACTCGTCACCGGGTTCCAGATTCAGCATGGCGGTGTAGGCCTTGCCGATCAGCAGATTGCCGTTGCCCTGCACTTTGGCGATGTAGCTCAGCTTACGACCGCCTTTGCCAATCGCAGCACCACCGCTGCTCAGATTCACGCCCTTGGCCTCGAGCAGAGCCTCGTAGAAGGCTGTGAAGTTCAGGCGATCACCACCATCTTTCTTGTCAGAGACGTATCCGCAAGCTCTTACCAGATCGGATTTGGAAACATCTCCAAGTTCTTTGACCTTGGCAAGCAGATCGGAACCGGTCAGCATTTTAAATGCGTCTCAATGGATACATAGCTCATAGCTGATTGGCTGGCTGGATGTCAATCAATTGAGCTGAAATTGCCAAGGCTCAGTGGTTTGAAAGGTCGGTATCTAGGGATGCGTCTCTGTGGTCCGGCGTTTTAGACTACTCTCCTGCGATGAAGCTTCACGGGCTGATGTTGAGGCCTCCTCAGTGGTTTAAACCCCAGGACTGTCTGAGGGTTCGCAAACGATCGTGTACTCGACACGATCATCATCAGAACAGCAAAAATCGCCGTAGTAACGCTCAAGTTCATTGTAGGCAGCGTTGTAGCTGTCAAAGCGCTGCCGTGTCAGCCCATCCTCTGATTGATCACTGCGCACGATGCGATGGCGTGAAGCTGGTTGCATCAGCTGGATCCACGCGGCCGATCCGAAGTCAGATTAAGCCTGGGGCTGAGGCATCAGTCACCTCAGGTTTCTAGGGTCGAGTTGTCTGATGGAGGTGCCAATTCTTCGGTTTTTGCTGGAGCTTGTGTCCTCTCTTCTGATTGGGTTCTTGGCTGGTCGACGCCATGAAACCCTGTCCACCCGCTTGGCCTTCCTGCCTGACAAGGCTCTGCCCATCAGTGATTGGCTACGACCTCGGGGCGACACTGCTGGTCTGGAGCCTGGGCCCGCTGCTGATCGGGGGGCCGGTCAATGGTTCCCAACGGTTGCGAGGGGTGCTGAGCAGCGTGGCTGGGAGTCCGGCCACCCGAGGGCTCATAGGCGCTTTTCTGGTTCAGGTGACCCCATGGTCTGCGTCGGTGGCCGATGCGCTGTGGTGGCCTTCCCGCTGCGTGATCGTGCTGGCTCTGATGGTGATGGGCATGCGCCTGGGCAGCATTCATCGTCAGGGCATCGCGCCGGCGGCACGTCCTGTGCAGCTACTCAAGCCACTGGTGGCAAACTCCTGCTCTATCCGTTGCTCCTGTTGTTTCTGGCGTCTCTGTTGCAGTTCAAGCCTTTGATGGTTCAGGCGATTGCTTTGCAAAGAGCCGCGCCGACGGCAATCTCTCCTTTGCTGATTGCAGAGTCTGTGGGTGCTGATCAGGAGCGGGCCGTAGGGCTGGTGTTTTGGAGCACGTTGCTGGCCTTAATGACAGCGCCTGCATGGGGAGTGCTGCTGCGATCTCAGTTCTGAAAACGGCGAAAGGTGAGGTTGATGCGGGTGCTCTGTACTTTGCGCCGCTGAGGAACACTATGCATCCATCGGCTTTGACACCCCGGGTGCATCACCAGAAGGTCACCATCGGCCAATGGCAGAGACATTTTTAGGTGAGTAGTTTTGTGGTGGCGGAGCTGAAAATCCCGCGTCGCCCCTAGTGAAAGGGAGGCAATCGGAGCCCGCTGATCAATTTCTGGTTCGTCATCGGCGTGCCAACCCATGCGGTCATCGCCATGGCGATACAAATTGAGCAGGCATCCGTTGAAGTTGGTTTCACAGGCTTCATTTACCTGGTACAGCAATGGCTTGAACCATGCAGGCCAGCCACAGCCGCTGTGAATGGCACCGCTGTAGCGATAGTGAATTCCTTCATTGGCAAGAAACACCGTCATGCGGGGGACCGGGTGGCGCTTGCCATAGACCTGAACGACGGGCTGCTCCCACTGGAGCTGGTATTCAAGCTGTGTTTGCCAGTGCCTCGCAAGATCTGGCTTCAGCCACCCCTCATGCAGAGACCAGTCCGTTTCAGCTGCAGCTGGATGGATGGCCATTCGTGACGTCGGATGACGAGGTCGGTTCGATCCCGAGACTGTCCCATACATTCAGTGGCATGGGAGCTCGTATCACCCAAGACGAATTCCTCAAGCGCGCCGTACAGCGCTTTGGTGATCAATTCGATTACAGCTTGATCCGCTGGCGCAGTTACAAGAGTCCCGTTCAAATCCATTGCAACGCCCATCCGGTTCAACCGATCACGATCACACCGGAAAAGCATCTTCAAACCCTGGGTGGATGCCGCCATTGCCTTCGCGAGAGACGCATCACCTCGCTGGAGCGGGAACTCAATCGCAAATCAGCCGACCGTCCGGATGCCGTTGCTCCCGAGCCTTCGGCAAATCTGGAACCCACCCCGAAACGAAACGGTTGAGGTTTTTGCTGCAGCCAATCCTGATCACGCCTTCAGGCTGACCCGCTGATAGCAGAACCAGAGCCACTGTTGGAACAAAAGGTTCCGGTGGGACCGCCAGAGGGTCTGGGGTTGGGCTGCATCGAAATTTTCAGGCGGAGGAACATCTCCCCTGGCTCGGTCGCGTTCCATTTCTCCGAGGATCCGTCCCACGTTGTATTCAGGGTGGCCAAGGTGCATGAGCTGCCGCTGATCCGGAGTCTCGAAAATGGTGTAGCCCACCTGTTCGCCGTGGGCGAGCAAACGAAGACGTCCCTCCCGTTCGGCGGCTTCCATCGCGGCATCCGGCAGTCCGGCATGACGGCTTTGGGGGCAGACGAAATGGTCGTCTTGGGTCCCCATCAACGAATGCCCCGGAACAAGGCTGCGCATCGGGTAGATCCCGAACAGCTTCTGCGGGAACGCCACCTTGTCGACGCCCGCAAGGTAGGCGAGGGCGAAACCGGCCCAGCATAGGCCGAGGGTGCTGGCACAGGTGCTTCGCGCTGCCTCGATCAACTGGACCAGTTCGTTCCAGTAACTGACCTGTTCAAAGGGCAGGTGTTCCACGGGGGCACCGGTGATGATCAAGCCATCCAGGGGACCCTGGGACAAGGCTTCATCCCAGCTCACATAGAGCTGGTCGAGATGGTTCTGATCCCAACTCTTGTAGGCATGGGAGTTGAGTCGAATCCAAATCGGTTCGATCTGCAGCACCGGAAGGCCCAGCGGATGTAGCAGGTTGAACTCGTACTGCTTGCCCAGCGGCATGATGTTCAAAATGCCTATACGCAGGGGCCGGATGTCCTGGCGTTCGGCCTGTTCAGGCTCAATCCAGGAGATCCGATTGCGTTCAACCTCCGCGATTTTGTGGTAACTGCCAGGAAGGATCAGCGCCATGGGGGCTGGGTAGTCATTCAGCTGAGAACGGCGAGGGCCTGTTCGAAGTCGGCCTTGATGTCGTCGATGTGCTCGAGTCCGACGGAGACCCGCACCATCGTGGGGGTCACGCCAGCCGAGGCTTGTTCAGCCTCACTCAGTTGCTGGTGGGTCGTGGACGCGGGGTGAATTACCAGCGTTTTGGCATCGCCCACATTGGCCAGGTGGCTGGCCAGCTTGAGGCTGTCAATGAAGCGAACCGCATCGTCGTAGCCACCGTTGAGGGAGAACATCAGCATGCATCCCATGCCGCGGCCTGTCAGGTATTTCTTCGCCGCAGCGTTGTAAGGATCACTGGCCAGACCGGGGTAGCTCACATGGGCGATGGCGGGATGGGCCTGCAGCCAGGTGGCCAGGGCCATGGCGTTTTCGGTGTGGCGCTCAACGCGCAGGCTCAGGGTTTCCAGGCCCTGCAGCAGCAGGAAGCTGTTGAACGGACTGATGGCCGGCCCCCAATCCCGCAAGCCCTCCACTCGGGCCCGCAGCACGAAGGCGATGTTGCGGTCATCCGGCAGGCCCAGCATTTTGCAGACGTCACTGCCGAAGCCAAACGCATCCCAGTGCACCAAGCCGTGATAAGCCGCGCTGGGCTGGCTCATCAACGGGAACTTGCCATTACCCCAGTTAAAAGTGCCGGCGTCCACGATCACGCCCCCCAGGCTGGTTCCGTGGCCCCCGATCCACTTGGTGGCACTTTCAACCACCACATCAGCGCCGTGGTCAGTCGGTCGCAACAGAGCACCACAGGCCCCCAGGGTGTTGTCGACGATCAAGGGGATGCCTTTCTCTTTGGCAAGCGCTGAAAGCCCCTCAAAATCGGGAATGTTGAAGCGGGGATTTCCCATCGCTTCCACGTAGAGCGCTTTGGTGTTGTCGTCGATTTGTGCCGCAAAGCTCGCGACGTCATCGCCTTTGGCAAAACGCACGTCGATTCCCAATCGCGGGAACTGCACCTTGAACTGGTTGTAGGTGCCGCCGTATAGGTAAGACGTTGAAATAAAGTTGTCTCCCGCCTGCATGCAGTTGGTGATTGCCAGGAATTGAGCCGACTGCCCGGAGGCTGTCGCCAGTGCGGCCACCCCGCCTTCAAGGGCGGCGACGCGTTTTTCAAACACGTCGGTGGTGGGATTCATCAGGCGGGTGTAGATGTTCCCGAACTCCTTCAGACCGAAGAGGTTGGCTCCGTGTTCGGCGTCATTGAAGACGTAGGAGCTGGTCTGATAGATCGGAACCGCCCGCGCATTGGTTGCACTATCCGGTGACTGCCCGGCGTGCAGCTGCAGGGTCTCGAAGCGGTGAGACATGGTCTTCGGCGGGGGCCACTGCTCCAGTTCTAGTCGTCAGAGAGCTCAGGTTTGTCGGTTTCCGCCAAGGAAGGGAACGTGCTGCGGATCATCGCCTGGATGTCACGGTGCGCTTCGCTACGGAATCCAGCTACGCCATCAGCGCTGAGTAGGGGATAGGTGCGATCACTGGCATCCACCTCGCGCAGGTGTTTCCAGCGGTTGCTGCTGTCTTCCGCTTTCAGCGTAATCAGGGGCGCCTGGAAGTCGTAGGCCTTGGTGTTGCCGAGGGCGGCCACTTGAGCGGTGAGCTTTTCACGCAAGGGGCTGAGCGCTTTGGCCTTCAACGTATCGGGGAGACCGAGCACGGGCTCGTAGTGGTCGAGCAAACGAAGTTCGGCCTCAAGCAGCACCGGCCATGCTCCGCGTTCACCGTCGCTAAGGCCCATTCCCGCTTCGGCTTCGGTCATCGCATCGAGATGGAAGCGCAGCCAGCGGTAATAGGTCTTGTCTTTGATTGATTTCTTGGCGGCGGCCCGTCCAGTCACAGTCGCCGGCAGAGCTTTTTCGGCTTTGCGCAGGAACAGGCGATCCTCCCGCTCCAAATTCATGGCCCCCCAGCGTTGCCGGTATTCCCAGAGCTCGATGTAGCGAGCCACATCAGCCTCGGACCAGCCGAGACCCTTCAGTTCATCACCGCGATGGGAGGTTTCCTTGGACACCCGCTTCCTGGATCACGCCAGGTCTTAGCGTAGGTGTCGATGCTCACCGGTTTGGTGATCTGCTGGCGGGGTTGGCCTGCAGATGCTTCTTAACCGAGATGCGCTGGGGTTGGTTGTAACCCACCGGCAACCAAAGATCACCGTCCGCTGCATTGAGGTGGATCTCCCAGTGATACAAACCGGTGTAAGCCGCGGGGTCTTCCTTCATCAGTGAGGAATAGAGCAGCACGGCGCGGCCGTAGTAATCGCTGTTGTTGTAGCCCCAGAGGCCGCGGCGAATGTCCTGCAGTCCGCCTCGCTTGACCAGGTAACGCGCTGCTGCCTGGATGGCGTCGTGGGGATCGCGAATGTTCCCGGCACCAATCCCCGGTTCGGCCCAGGTGGTGGGCAGGAACTGCATCGGGCCCTGGGCATTGGCCACGGAGACGCCATCGATGCGTCCCATACCGGTTTCCACGAGATTCACGGCCGCCAGAACCTCCCATTCGATCCCTGTCGCCGCCTCGGCCTTGCGGTAATAGCTGAGCAGATTCGCCGCCGGTTCGGGCTGAATGATCCGCCAGGCGGGAAGCATCGTCGGTCCACGGCCGCGGCTCATGCGAACGAATTCGCGCCGTGCAGCCAGGTGGCGTTCGGCCACGCTGCGCCACCGCGGGGGTAACGCCTTAACGACCTGCTGAGATCTGGGTTGGTCTGTCGACAAGACCCGGTAGATCACCTGTTGTTGATGGCCGAGATCGGGCAGTGCCTCGGCCGGTGTGGCGGGATCCCTCAGTGCCTGTTCAACAGCCACCAGCAGTGCTGCCAGCTCGGCTGGCTCAGCTGGCACAAGGGGGTACTGCCGGCCGTCTTTCGTTTTCGGTTGGCTGGCTTGGGCAGGAAGCACCACTGGCTTGGAAACCACCGCTTCGGCTACGGCCCTAGGCTGTTTTAGTTTCAGCAACAGCCCTGTCAGCAGGCTTGCCGTGATGGCCGAGACAACCAGCACATTGCGGCTGTGCATGGTGAGGCAAGGGCGCTGTGTTGACCCTACCGGTGCAGTTCAGGCTGCAGAAAGGTGCTGCGGTCGTGAAAGTCCGCCTTGCGTCTGTGGCTGAGGGCCCAATGGCTCAGACCCTCCTGCCCACGGTCAATCACAGCCGTCAGTGCCAGGTCTGGGCAGACGCCTGGTGTCCACCACGGCTCCAACGCAATTCGGGCGTCGAGCCGCAGTTGGTGCACCCCGCGTTGTAGTCGCACCGTTGGGGGCGTGCTCAGCTCCTGCTGCGTTTGGCCACTGCGGTAGCCATCGAAGCGATAGACCGCCCAATCGCCATTGGCAGCCAGATTCACTTCCCAATAGCGCTGCTCTCCAGGGGCAGCGATGAATGCCTCAAAGCAGGTGGTGGTCCAGAGTTCATCTTTGCGCTGCCCCTGTTGGGGCCCATCGTTCAGCTCCGCCGGCAGCTTCAGGACGTCGATGCCCTTGGCCGCGCGGGCCAGAACCTCATAGCTGAATTCCAGCCAACCCTCGCGCCTCCACACCAGCTCGGCGCTGATCTGGACTCCTGATGGAATGGGCCGTTCAAAGGGAATCAGGCGGGAGGCCTGACAGAGCATCACGGCAGAACGCGCCATCTCAGAGGCTTGGGTTTTGCTGCTGCTTCAGCCGCGCAACCAGTTGCTCCAGGGCGTTGAATTGCTGCTCAATCGCTTCGGTAAGTCGGAAATGCACCAGGGCCCGTTGCAGGTTGTGCCCAGGTCGATCGCAGCGGAAATACACATCGCCCTTCAAATGATCCGTCAGGAAGCGCAGACCAAGCTCCAGGGGGATCAGGCGGATGCAGTGGGGCAGATAGTGCAGGTCCCAGTCACTCAGGAACCCACCAGCAACGGAGAGGTAGCCCGTGAGGATCGCCTCACAGAGCTCCATGTCGAAGCGCACGTCGTCGAGGCAAAGGGCTTCCTCGCCGGCTGGATTGCAGCAGGAGCGCACACAGTCGCCGATGTCGTAGTGAACGAGTCCCGGTTTGACGGTGTCCAGATCGATCAGGCCGATCGCCTGGCCACTGGCCTCATCGATCATCACGTTGTTGATCTTCGGGTCTCCGTGGATGGGACGGCGATGGAGTTCACCGCGTCTGAGCGCTGCTTCCAGCACATCGACGCTCTGGCGGCGCGCTTCGATGAACGTGCAGGCGTCACGCTCGGCAGGCCCTAGGCAGTCTGTGGCCGTGGCAACCGCATCGAAGCGTTGGAGGTAGGCCGGCGTGACATGGAAATTCTCGAGTGTGTCCGCCAGTTGATCGGTGGGCAGATCGGTGATCAGGTGGTGGAACATTCCCAGCCCGTACCCCACCTCTTGGGCGTGGGCACTGTTCCGGATGACATCGCTGGTGGTCGCCGCGTCGATGTAGGTGATGGAGCGCCAGAACTCTCCGTTCTGTTCGATCCAGGGGGAGGCCTCTCGCCGACAGGGAACCACCCTGGGCACTTCCCAGCGCCGCCCCTTCAGTTGTGGGGGTGGAGAGGCGAGACGGCGTTCCATGTGGTCGCCCAGGGCCTGCAGGTTCTGCATCACAAGGTCAGGCCGATCGAACACATTTGTGTTCAGGCGTTGCATGACGAAGGCGCCGCCCTGCCCTTCGTGTGTCACGAGGAAGGTTTCGTTGACGTTGCCCGAACCAAGGGAGCGGATGGCTTTGATCCCCTCGCGAGGATGGAAGCGATCGGCGATGGCTTCCAGGGCTTCCGTCATGAACGGTCTCATGGGTCTCATGGGGCACCTTGCCGCTCTTCCGGTGCTCTGCCCCGTTCAGGTGTGCAGAACCACAGCCGACTCAGGCCTCGAGTTGGCTTTCGATCACATCCATTAACTCCAGGTAGGCCGGTGTTCCGGTCTCATTGTTCTCGTCGAGAGCCATCTTGCTGCCCATGGCCTGGTTGGCGTTGTCGGCAATCACGGCATTCACCACAAGCTCGAGGGCTTTGGGCACATCGAGGTTCTGCAGCGCCTCGGCGTAGCGACGGCTGTGGCTGGGTCGCACGGATTCCTGGCAGTAGCTGGAGAGTTCCCGGCTTTCCGTCATCACCCGGTAAGCCGTCTCCTTCACGCCAGCACGCCCATAAATCGCCATGTACAGCAGGTTCACCATCGAGGCGTCGTTCGCCGGGATGGCGTACTTGCGGGCGATCTGAGGCCAGTAGCGCAGGGATTTAAGGCCTTCCAGTCCGCCTTTGCGCAGGCCTGCGGCTTCACACCACTGCTCCAACTCCTCCATGGAATGGGGGCAGCGGCCTTGATCGCGCATCGCCTCGGCCATCACTTGCCCCGCCTGAAAGTTGCGGGTGGGGCTGCCGGAGACAGGCAGCATCATGCTGCCGCGCACATCGGCCACCATGGCCGTGAGCTGGCTGAAGGTGTGGTCGCGCACCCGCTCAAAGCCGCCGTCGCGCACCAGAGTGGATTCAATCCTGGGGACGGCGTAGCCCAGCTCTGTGAGGGGAAAGGGCTGACGGTGGTAAAGCCGTTGGCGGTCGGGGCGTGCCATCGACACGGTAGCCGCCTGGTCCAGGCACTGGTTTAGCAGCAGGGTCAGCAGCGTTGGTAACACCCCGGGGTTGTCCTGATGGAAGCCATAGCCGAAGCCGGCGAACACCGAGGCCATGTTTTTGGCGGCCTTGATGAACTGCCCCTCCACGTTGTGAACACCGGCGGAGACCTGGATGTTCGGGGACAGTTGATCCATCAGTTGGGCCCCCAACATGGCCGTCAAGGCATTGGGATGGCAGAAGTTGGCTGTGAAGCTGTCGAAGGGGTTGCGCAGAGCCCCATGGCGGTGGAAGCCGGAGAAGAAGGCGAGCTCAGGCTGTTGTTCACACAGCGCATAGGCGCTGTTGCTGATTGGGTCATGGCTGAAGGATCCCGCCAGGCAGGCCAGCACCACTTGCTCCCGATGGAGCTCCTTCCGCAGGCGACAGGCTTCCTGGAGGTCTTCTTCGATGTGATTGCTGTTGGCGCTGAGCACCACGAGCTCACAACGCTCGATCAGGTCACTCAAGGTGTTGGCGACCAGATCATCGCCGCTGCGATAACCGCCCATACCAAGCACGGTTTCCACGTGCTCATCGTCCATCGTTGCAATCGTCTCTTTGGGGAACGCTCCCAGGAGGTCCCGGCCAGGGCGAGGGGCCAGCAGCAGACGCCCTTTGGCGTTCTGCATGGCGCAGTTGTAGGCCAGTGAGGCGGGATAGAGGCCGACGCTGTAGAACCCCACCTTGCCTGTCGAGAGCTCCTGCACCCGCCGGCGGATTGCGCTGGCGTCAAGGCTCTGATCGAAGAAGGAATTGCGCATGCCGGCAAGACTAAGCAGCGTTCCCGATGAGACTGCTCACAGCAGACAGATGCCACTCCCTTGGGTGATGCGGAGTTTCGTCAAGACGCGTGCTCTGAACTGACCTAACTCAATCTGTCTTGATTGCTGCAGATCATTTTTGAGGCCTGGGAAGCATCATCGATCAAGGCCGAAGATTGAATGCAAGCAAGAAAAGAAAATTCAATGTCAATGGAATGGCTCAAAGGCTCATGATCATTCTGTAATTCGGGTTAGATCGTGTTCGCTCATTGAGGGCCTGGATTTCTGGATAAGCCGAGAGATCTTCGTTGGGATAAAAAATTAGAAGGTAGACCAGGTATGCGTTGACTGCACAATCGGTGGCTGTTCAGTAATTCTCTACCAAAATTTTTTCTTGGTGTAGATGTCATTCAGGGTTCCTATCAGCCTTGGAAACTCACGCTCCTTATTGGAGGGAACGAATAAGGTGATCGCCAGTGTGGAGTTGGCGAAAAGAATCCACTGGTCGATCGAGGCGCATGTTACGGGATCATTGATCTCGTTGGCGTAATTTTCAGACAAATACTGAAGAATGGCACCCGACTCAAACAGCACCAAACCATTGCTGTCGTCTTTGAGGGCAGGCAATTTGCCGAACGGATTCACCTCCAAATAGCTCAGTGCAAAATCTTTACGAGCTGCTAGGTCAATGTTGACGTATTCATAGGGAATTTCTTTTTCTGACAAGTACCATTTCGGTATCGAAACGCGGGCTTGGGGCTGCCGTAAAGATAAAGCGTCATCACTAATTTTTAATTTTCTCCATGCTGTCCCTCGGGATTAACCGGTGCGGCTGAATTGCCGATGCTCTGGATTGTTCTAATGCAATGCCAACGATGGATGCCTTGATGGCGATCCAGTTGTGCTGGAAATTTTGTGTGCAAATCTGTTCTGCCGAAGTGCAAGAAAAAACATCTGGCTTGATAGCAGCCTGAGGCGGCTGTGCCGGTCTCATCCGGGCAGGCCCGGTTCAAACACGCTGTAGTGCGCCCAAACCATTGCCTACAGGCCTGTGACCAGCTGTGATTTGCTGATGGCGTACCGCTGGCCTGCGGCGGTTGTGTTGTCCAGCCTGGTTCTGGCGGTCACGGCCGCCAAGCTGTTGAGTCGGCCCATCCCCATCGCGATTAAGGGTGGATTGCAGGTCGACAAGTTGGTGCTTCCGCCCAGTGTCACCATCCGCTCCGTCATCCCTTTGCCGGTCGTGGTGCAGGCCCTGTGACCATCTGCGGGGACGCTCCTTTGGCGGTTGAAGGGTCCGTCTCCGTCACTGCTGATGATCCGCTTGCTGTACGAGCCGATGTGTCTGTCGACAACAAAATCACGATCGGCGGCAAGGTCGACATTCAGGGCAAGGTGAAGCCGACCTTGCTTCCGGTGCCGGGGCTCTGATCAGCGGTTGCGGGGGGCCTGGCCGTTGCCGACGGTCAGCCCCTGCTCCCAACGGTTGAGTTGCCGCAGTGCCAAGGCCGACACTGCGGCGGTCACCAAGCCGGTGCTGCTCCAGTCGCTGCCCTGCTCGATGCCTAAAAGAACGGCGGATCCCCAGAGCAGGGCCCAGGCCCAGGGGCGGGCCGCGCGAATCCGCGTCAGCGCCGACGAGCAGCCGCGGCAATGGATGGTGTGGCTGTCATACCGATCCATCAGCGCCGTGGTGGTTTGCCGTGGAGGAAGGGGTTGTCCTGCAAAGGGCTCGCCGCCGTTGGCGTTCAACCAGCGATGCAGCGCCGCCACGTAGACGTCTGCCGTTGTGGGCATGAAAAAACTGCGTTCCGCGGCGGGGCTGCCGCCGGCTCGCTCCAGCACCCGTTCCTGCCAGTGAAGCAACACCTGATCGTCTTCCAGCACCTTGTGATTGCCGATGTGCTGCAACCAGCGGGGACGCAATCCGATCAGCAGGCGGGGGATGGCGGATTGGAATTGGAAGGGGAAGCGGGCAAACAGCCGGCACTCGCCACGGCGAATCGGAACGGCGTAGACCACCGTGAGGATCCGCCCGAAGCCTTTGGTGGTGAGGTCATGCCACATCAGCTGAGGGGCATGAAAGCGGGTGGATTGGGCGCCGAGCTTGCCCCGACGCGGCCCCTCCTCCCAGTAGGCCGTGAAGCCGCTGGTGTCTTCCCCCGTGATTGAGGCCTCCACGGGCGCGGCGTTCTCCCGTTTGCCGACGGTCTTGTGGTGGGTGAAGGGAACGTGGCTCACATCCAGCACGTTCTCCAGCAGGGTGACGGCGTCCATCGGGAGGTCTCGGAAGGTGTCTTGCACCGTCCAGCTGTCGTGGTTTTCCTCCAGGGCTGGCACCAGGGGGAGTTGACTGGGGTCCGCGGCATCGGGGGTCCCCATCCAGACGAACAGCAGCCCCTGTCCCGTGGCTGTCGGTAGGCTGGCGCAGCGGGACCGACGGTTGTTGGGCTGGGTGTTGTCGAGAGCCTGCGGCAGGCGCTGGCACTGACCACCGCCGTCGAAACTCCAGCCGTGGTACGGGCATTCCAGCAGTCCTTCCTCGTTGATCCGCCCTTCGCTGAGGGGAACCAAACGATGGGGGCAGACGTCAGGGAAGACCCGCCAGCTCGATTCGGCGCGATCCCACCAGATCACCAGATCCCGCTCCAGCAGCGTGAACCGACTCGGTGCTTTGGGGTCGAGATCCTGCACATAGCTGATCGGCCACCACTGTTCGGTCCAGGTGGGGTGCATGGCAGGAGCATCAAGGCCGCCATGATCGCTGGGCGGATGGCTTAGCTGCGGTGTTTCGCTTGCCATCGGAGGTTCTGCCTGCCTCCCCCACTGGACTTCTTACGGGTTTGGAACTAATGAGTGGCGCGATGACATTGCATCGCTGTGCCTTCAGCTACAGCGACCTCCCTGAACCTCCATGCCCCGTTTGACGCCCGATCAGTTGCTGCAGGAGCTCACCGGTGCTGAAGACCTGCTGATCGTGCAGGACCTGGATGGCGTCTGCATGCAACTGGTGAAGGATCCACTGACGCGGCGCATGGATCCGTCCTATGTGGATGCGGTCGCCGCTCTGGATGGTCAATTCGCTGTGTTGACCAACGGTGAGCACGAAGGCCGGCGCGGGGTGAACCGCCTCGTGGAGCAAGCCCTGGGGAATCCCGATCTCGCCAAACGTGAGGGTCGTTATCTGCCGGGCCTGGCGGCTGGAGGGGTGCAGCTGCAGGATCGCTTTGGCGACTTGAGCCATCCCGGCGTCTCGCCGGCGGAAATGGCTTTCCTCGCTGCAGCCCCCACCCGGATGGAAGCTCTGCTGATGGAGCGGTTGCCGACCTTGCTGCTGCAGGTGGGTGTTGAGGATCTAGCCGAGGTAGCCAAAGCCGCGGTGTTGGACACACAGGTTTCACCGACCATCAATCTCAACGGGATTTTTGAACTCGTCCCCGCTGATGTCACTACTCAGCAGGCCCTGCAGACGATGCTGTCGGAGCTGATGCATCAGCTGCTTGCCGAGGGTGCTGATCAGGGACTAGAGGAATCGTTCTTCCTTCATGTGGCTCCCAACCTGGGTCATGATGCGCAAGGCCAGGAACGGATCAAGCCCGCCGCTGCAGGTGATGTGGGAACCACCGACATCCAATTCATGCTCACCGGTTCCATCAAGGAGGCCGGACTTCTGGTGCTGCTCAATCAGCACATCCAGCGCCGTTGGGGTGAATCTCCCTTGGGTGAGACGTTCAATGTGAGAACGGCTCCCCACGACTCCGAGGAGCTGTTGGCGTTGGTGAAGCAGCGCCTCCCTGCGCAACGGATGCCGTTGCTGGTGGGGGTGGGTGACACCGTTACCTCAACGGCATCGGCTGATGGCACGGGCTGGTTGCGGGGGGGGAGTGACCGCGGTTTCCTCAACCTGCTGCAGGACCTCGGTGCCTGGTGCGGTCAACCCAATCGCGTTGTTCTCGTTGACAGCAGCCATGGAGAAGTGGATCGCCCCAGCTATGCCGATGGCAGCTTGCAGGGTATCACCGATCCGGAGGATCCCCTGCATATTGACGCGCTCATGCCTGATGGCCCGGAACAGTACATCGCCTGGTTCCGTCAGCTCTCCGAGCGTCGCCGAGTGGGTTGATCAGCTGCTCTGCAGCGGGAGCATCCGTTTCTCCCGCCTGGATGCGTTCTGTCTGGAAGAATCAGCCTCATCCGCGTGAAGCTGGTGGCTGTTTTTGAGAGCGTTTTCCCGCCCCTGAAGCGCGGACAGCTCACAACGTTGCAGGTCAATCTCGGCTACCGCTGCAACCAGAGCTGTGCCCATTGCCATGTCAATGCAGGGCCCACCCGCACCGAGATGATGTCCGCGGATCTGCTGGCGTTGATTCCGCAGATCCTTGAACGGCATTCAATCTCCTGCCTCGATCTCACGGGGGGAGCACCGGAGTTGCACTCGGGTTTTCGCGCGTTGGTTCGCCAGGCACGCTCACGCGGCACCACCGTGATTGACCGCTGCAATCTCACGATCCTCAGTGAACCCGGCCAGGAAGATCTGGCTGAATTCCTGGTGGAGCAGGGGGTTTGTATCACCGCCTCCTTGCCCTGTTACAGCGCCGAGAACGTTGACCAACAGAGGGGCGATGGCGTGTTTGAGCGCAGCATCAGCGGGCTGCGCCAGCTCAACGCCCTGGGCTATGGAACAGGCGATCCAAACCGGCAGCTGGATCTCGTTTACAACCCGCTGGGTCCGGTTCTGCCCCCTCCCCAGCAAGCCTTGGAGGCGGATTACAAGAACGTCTTGGGCAGGTTGGGGATTCGCTTCGATCGTCTGCTGACGTTGGCGAACATGCCCATCCAACGTTTCGCCAAGCAACTGGAACGCAGTGGCGACTTGCAGCGCTACCAGACCCTCCTCGAGGACGCACACAATCCCCACAATCTTGGGGCTGTGATGTGCCGTCAGCTGATCAGTGTGGATTGGCAGGGTTATTTCTACGACTGTGATTTCAATCAGCAGCTTGGCTTGCCCTGCCCGGGGGAGGTCCGTCACCTTCGCGATCTGATCCGCCTTGAGGACGTTCCGCTGGATCAGCCCATCCATACGGCCCCGCATTGTTTTGGCTGCACCGCTGGCGCCGGATCAAGTTGTGGCGGCGCGCTTCAGGGCTGATCAGCGCGTTATGGGCCTAGTGGGTTGATGTGTGATGAGGCTATGCCGTTGCAACGCATTTGTTTTGCTGTCGCCGCGTTGATGCTCACGGCGACAACGGCCATAGCTGGATCGCATGGTAAGCCCAAGCAGGCAATGTTCAAGACGCAAGTTGAAGCTGAGGCGGCGGCCCCAGGCTTTGGCTGTACGGGTGCCCATCAGATGGGTGAGATGTGGATGGTCTGCGATAAGCACGGTGATGCAGGCCACCACGGGGCTCACTGATTCATGAGTGAAGGCGGGCACTGCGGCAGCAAGCCGAAGCGGATCGCGATTGGCGTGGCTCCCTTGGGCACCATCTCCATCGGCATCGTGCCGATGGGGGTCATCTGCATTGGGGTGGTGCCGATGGGGGTGGTCTCGATCGGTGTGGTGGCGATGGGTGTGATCAATGCCGCC
>NZ_JBGKDP010000260.1:0-3434 GCF_042954245.1 Parasynechococcus sp. | reverse complement strand
CTTCGAGCCCCCATCCATTCAGAAGGCCTGCCAGGCCTTCTGAATGGCGGGGGGCTCGATCGTGCTGTCGCTGCTCGCTGTTCTGGCGTACGGCCTGATCATCGTTGCGGTGTCGGCGATCATCGGCAGCAGCGATGTGGCATTGGGACTCGGAGCGGTGCTCGCTCAATTGGTTCAGTTGCCTTTCTCCATCCTCGCCAGCCTGTTGTCGATGTTGTTGGTGGCCGTTCCTGCCCTCTACTACGAACGCGGTGAGGTGCTGACGATTTCAGCTGCCGCTCAGCTGCTCACCGGCCGTTGGTGGCGTTACGTCCTGGCGGGGCTGTTCTTCTCGCTGGTCACCACCATTGGCTTTCTGCTCTACATCCTTCCCGGTATTGCCGTGGCGTTGGTGACACCGGTGTTCGTGAATCGCATCTTCGTCACCGACATGACCATCGGTGAAGCCTTTGCCCACTCGTTTCAGGTGGTGTATCGCTCGGAGAACGGCTTGAGCTTTGTGGGGCTTGAGGTGTTGACGGGCATCGTTGTGGGGCTGCTGGCCCTGGCGACCTGCGGTCTAGGTGGCTTTGTGGTGATCCCCATGGCCAGCTTTTTCCTCCAGAACGTCGCCTATCAGCGTGGCCTATTGCGCTGAGGCCTCAGCCACTGGGCCAGCTGTTGGTGCTCAGGCGCAGCAGCCAGTAGCTGATCAACCCTCCAGCCAACACCGGCAGGGGCCAGAGGGGCAGACCTCTGGGGATGAGACGCCGTTGCTGGAGCGCCAGCACACTCCAGAGCACCAGCCCCAGGGCGGCAATGGGGCCAAACAGATGGCCATTGCAGCGATCCGCTCAGATCACCGTTGAGTGCTGTCCCCGTCGCGCGGGTCAGAAAGCATTTGGGGCAGGGCACGCAGCGGACAGCCAATGCCAGGCAGGCCTTGATGCAGGCCCTCGAGCCACAACGCACAAGTCAGAGCCGCGGGCAGCCGGTAGCCCGCGCGTTGCAACCACCGCAGAAAACGGTTCAGAGATCAGCGATCCACCGATCCCATGATCACGTCGATGGAACCGAGGATGGCCATGATGTCAGCCACCTTTTGTCCCTTGAGGATGTGGGGAAGGATCTGCAGGTTGTTGCTGTCGGCAGCACGGATCTTGAAACGCCAGGGGGTGACGTCGTTGTTGCCCTGGATGAACACGCCGATCTCGCCCTTGCCCGATTCCAACCGGGTATAGAGCTCACCGTTGGGGATCTTGAAGGTGGGAGCCACCTTCTTGGCTACGTATTGGAAGTCGAAACCAGCGGCATCGCTGCCCTTACCTTCGTTGAGGCGCGTGGCCTCGAGGTTTTCGGTGGGGCCGCCGGGGATCATGTCACAGGCCTGGCGCAGGATCTTGAGCGACTGGCGCATTTCTTCGATGCGCACGCGATATCGGGCGTAGCAGTCGCCTTCCTTCTCCCAGGCCACCTGCCAGTCGAAGTCGTCGTAGCACTCGTAGTGATCCACCTTGCGTAGATCCCAGGGCACACCGGAGGCGCGCAGCATCGGGCCGGAGAGGCTCCAGTTGATGGCGTCTTCCTTCTTGATCGTTCCCAAACCTTCAATCCGGCGCCGGAAAATCGGGTTGTTGGTGATCAGCTTTTCGTATTCATCAATCTTGGGGCCGAACCAGTCGCAGAAATCACGGCACTTCTCAAGCCAGCCCCAGGGCAAATCAGCGGCGATGCCGCCGATGCGGAAATAGTTGTTATTGATCAGACGCTGGCCGGTGGCGGCTTCCCAGAGGTCGTAGATCATCTCCCGCTCGCGGAAGATGTAGAAAAACGGTGTCTGAGCCCCCACGTCTGCCAGGAAGGGGCCAAGCCAGAGCAGGTGATTGGCTATGCGGTTGAGTTCCAGCATCAGCACTCGGATGTAGCTCGCCCGCTTGGGCACTGGGATGTTCGCCAGTTTTTCCGGGGCGTTCACCACGATCGCCTCGTAGAACATTCCCGCCGCGTAGTCCATGCGGCTCACGTAGGGCACGAACATCACGTTCGTGCGGTTCTCGGCGATCTTCTCCATGCCGCGATGGAGGTAACCGATCACCGGTTCGCAGTCGACCACGTCCTCACCATCGAGGGTGACCACGAGCCGCAGCACCCCGTGCATGGAGGGGTGGTGGGGCCCGAAGTTCACCACCATGGGCTCCGTGCGCGTTTCCAGCTGCGTCATGGGAGAGGTGGTCCGATCGATGGGTAGATCTTAAGGAGTTTCCGCCTGTGGCTTGTGCCCCCCTTCAGCCATGTGCCCGTGCTGGCCGATGCGGTGCTGGATGCGACCCGGCAGATCCCCCGTCCGGATGGCCTGTTGATCGACGCCACCCTCGGTGGAGGTGGCCACAGCGCCCTGTTGCTGGAACAGCATCCCAGCCTGCGATTGATCGGTTTGGACCAGGACGCCACGGCCCGGGCCGCGGCGGCGGAGCGTCTGGCCCCCTTCGGCGATCGCGTCTCGATCGTGGCCACCAATTTTGCCGACTATGTGCCGCCCGAGCCTGCCGTGATGGTGCTGGCGGATCTGGGGGTGAGCAGCCCGCAGCTGGATGTGGCGGAGCGGGGCTTCAGTTTTCGCCTGGATGGTCCTTTGGACATGCGAATGAATGCCGGCGGAGCGGGGGAGACCGCGGCTGAACTGATTGATCGCCTAGAGGAGAATGAGCTCGCGGATCTGATCTATGGCTACGGGGAGGAACGGCTCTCCCGCCGCATCGCCAGGCGGATCAAAACCGACCTCAAGGACAAGGGATTTTATGACGGTACCGCGGCCTTGGCCTACGCCGTGGCCGGTTGCTATCCCCCCAAGGCGCGGCGGGGGCGGATTCACCCTGCCACCCGCACCTTCCAGGCCCTGCGGATTGCGGTGAATGATGAGCTGGGGGTGCTGGATCGCCTGCTGCAGCAGGCCCCCGACTGGCTGGAGCCCGAGGGCCTGCTGGGGATCATCAGTTTTCATTCCCTGGAAGACCGCCGCGTCAAGACCGCCTTCCTGCGCGATGAGCGCTTGCAACGGATCACCCGCAAGCCGGTGGGGGCCACCGAGCAGGAGGAAGAGGCCAACCCCCGCAGCCGCAGTGCCAAATGGCGGGTGGCCCAGCGTTTGGCCCCTGCTTAGCGACCGCTGAGGAACCCGGCGGCAGCTGCGGCGTCGGTGATCGCTGTGATGGCCTGATCCACGTCGGCGGCTGTGGTCTCGCGCCCTAGGCTCAGCCGCACGGAGGCTTCGGCTTCAGCGCGCGAGCGGCCGATCGCTTGCAGCACGTGGGACGGGGCGCCAGTGCTGCAGGCGGAGCCACTGCTGCAGGCCAGGTGCGGGCGCAGGGCCCGGTGCAGGCGGCTGCCGTTCACCCCGGGCAGGCTGATGTTGAGGTTGTGGGGCAAGCGCGGCTGTAGAGCTCCATTGAGCAGCA
>NZ_JBGKDP010000259.1:0-2348 GCF_042954245.1 Parasynechococcus sp. | reverse complement strand
TTCGGGAACTCGGGATAAATAAAGAGGGTGCGCATCGATTCGGGCAGCAGGGGAGGGGAGTCCGGTTCGCCCGGCGGAGGTCGTGGAGCTACAAAACGAGTCTGTTATTGACAAACCCTATCGGTAACAACCGAGATCACGCCCAATCTCTGATCTAATGGTGGTCACCTCCTTTCTTGCACATGGGCGTCGGTATCTATCTCGGGCTTGTTGGCACCGGCCTGGTCACCGCCTTTGTTTTCACCAAGCTCCTCAAAGGCATCAAGCTGATCTGATCGGCTCCAAAACCCGGTTTCCGCGTCGCCGCATCCAGATCAAGGCGATGGCGACGCTTAAACCACCACTTAAGGCAAAGGCCGTCGAGAGGTCTTTGACCATCACCAAAAGGGCCACCACCAGCCCACTGATCCCACCTCCGCCGAGGAAGGCGATCTGACTCAGCCCGGCCATGCGGCCGCGCATCACCTGTTCTGAGCCGATCTGGGTGATCAGGTTGCAGCTGCTCAGCAGACCGGCGGTGCCGGCTCCGATCAGAAACGCCATGCTCAGGCTGAATCCCACCCCAGGGGTCATGGCCATGCCCAGCTGTGCGATGGCGGTGATCAAACCGAAGCCTCCGAGGGTCAGAAACGGGCGGCGGCTGAAGCGGCTGCTGTTTTTTTGCAGCACGATCCCGCCAGTGATGCTTCCGGCGGCCAGCACGCTGGTGAACAGGCCCAGGTCGCGCGGATCCGAGCCGAGCACGCGGTCGGCGATCAACGGCGCCAGCCCCGGGTGGAAAAAACCCACCAGACACAGCACCGCGGTGAAGCTCAGCACCCCCTGCAAGGTGGAGCCACAGCCCCGCCAGGCACTGACCAGGCTGGCGGTCTGCCCTGGAGCGCTGCGTTGTTCGCGGCTGCTGTCTGGATTCAGCAGAAACAGCACACTGGCGATCGGCAGCAGATAGCTCGCCGCATCAATGCCGAGGGCCCAGGCCGGCCCGGTCATCGCCAGCAGCCAGCCCCCGATCGGTGGCCCCACCAGCTTGCCCACGTTGAACACCACCGAAAAGCTGGTGAGGTAGCTGCCCAGCTGCTCCGGTTCTTCCACCAGGATGGAGCAATATTTATTGCGGGCGGTGAGCTCATAGGCGCCGGCGATGCCCACCAGAAGGGTGCTGCCCAGCAGCAGCAGAACCTGGGGTAGGCCATCGAGTAACGGGATGGCCAGGGCCCCGAGGGTCGCCGCCGCCAATAGGGCCCATTGCGACTGCACCAGGACCCGCTCACAGCCCACCCGGTCGGTGCGCACCCCCGCAGGCCCGCTGACCAGCAGTGTGGGCAGAGACAGTGCCGCGAAATTCAGCGCCAGCACAAACGGCTGGGCGGTGCCATCCATCAGGATCCAGCCCTTGGCGGTGATCCCCGCGAATGACCCGGCGGTGCTCACACCCGACGCGACCAGAAACAGACGGCGTTGCTGTTCCGGTCGCAGTTGAAGAAGGGTCAAGCCTGGGCTCTCGCTGCCGCCACCATGGCGCGCGCACCAACGATTCGCCCGCTGAGGTCATAGATGTCGGCCCCGGTGATCTCCACCGGCACCAGGGTTCCCGGTGCCGCCTGTTGGCCGTCCTCGCCGGGTTGCACGTGCACCTCGCCATCCACTTCCGGAGCGAAGCGGGCGCAGCGACCAATCATCGCCCCGGTTTGGGGGTTGTGCTGCTCGATCAGCACATCCACGGTCCGCCCCACCCAGCGCTGGTTGCGTTCCGCGGCGATCGGCTGTTGCAGGGCCATCAGCGCATCCTTGCGTGCCTGGGCCACCTCCGGATCCACCGGATTGGGCAGGTCGGCGGCGGCGGTGCCGTCCTCTGGAGAGAAGGTGAAAATCCCCACGTGATCGAAGCGTTGCTTGTCCAGGAAGCCCATCAGGTGTTGGAAGTGCTCCTCGGTTTCGCCGGGGAAGCCCACGATCAAGGTGGTGCGCAGCACCGCATCGGGCAGTTGCTCGCGAATGCGATCCAGCAGGTTGTCATTCACATCCGCCTGCCAGGGGCGGTTCATCGCCCGCAGCACCTCCGGGTGGCTGTGTTGCAGCGGTAAGTCCAGGTAGGGCACCACATTGGCCACATCCCGGTACGCCGCCAGCACGTCGGGGGTCAGTCCCGTGGGATAGGCGTAATGCACGCGGATCCAAGGGATCTCCACTTCGCCCAGGGCACGCAGGAGTTCCGCCAGCTTCGGTTTGCCATAGAGATCCAGCCCGTAGTTGGTGGTGATCTGGCTGATCAGGATCAGCTCCTGCACCCCCTGGTCCGCCAGTTGATGGGCTTCGGCCACGATCGATTCGATCGGTCGGCTGCGCTG
>NZ_JBGKDP010000258.1:0-1776 GCF_042954245.1 Parasynechococcus sp. | reverse complement strand
TTCGGCGAGAGGGCGGGGCCCCTCCTCTCGCCAGCGCTGGAGGTGGTACCCGGTGCGCAGGTCGTCATTGGCCAGGAAGCTTGTGAGATCCATGCTCTCGAGATCCCAGAGCCAACGTTCCATCACAGGATCAGCCCACACCTGATCGGGTCCCAGTTGTCGTGCCAGCTGGACCAGTTGCTCCAGCATCCAGTTGCAGACGATGTTGAGGCGATGGTTGTAGACGCTGCGATACATGAGATTGCGGACAACCAGATAGTGCTCAACGGCCATGAGGCCCTTGGGATGAATCGCCAGATCCCCGTCCGGAGAGAGCGTCAGGCCGGCGAGGATGCGCTCCGTATCCAGCTGCCCATACCGAGCGCCTGTGGTGTAGCTGTCGCGCAGCAGGTAATCGAGTCGGTCGCAGTCCAGCTGACTGCTGACCAGTCGCTTGATCACAGACCGTTTGGCGCTGCCGTGTTCCAGCAGGTCGGCGACGGAATCGGCGAGTCCAGGTGAGAAGGCCTCCAAGGGGTCACGGATGGCCGGGTGCTGTCGAATCACCGCCGCTGACCACGTTTCATGGTGCAGGCCGAACATCTCTTCCCCGGTGTGGCTCAACGGGCCATGGCCGATGTCATGGAGCAGCGCCGCTGCGTAAAGCAGGCCCTGCTCCTCCTCCAGGGATGGATCAAGCCGGGTCAAGTTGCCGAGGGCCAGCCGAGCCAGGTGAAACACGCCGAGGGAATGGGTGAACCGACTCGACTCCGCGCCATGGAAGGTGAGGAAGGCGGGGCCCAACTGACGGACCCGACGCAACCGCTGAAACGGTGCTGCGTCGATCAGCGTCATCACCAGGGCTTCTGCCCGGTTGGTGTCATCCAGTGTGATCCCGTGATGCAGGGGGTCGTGATAAGTCCGCTGGCTCATGCGGGGGCGTCATCGCCGCTGCTGCTTTGGGGATCCATCGCCAGATGTGATTCCATCCAGTTCTCCGCCGATGCGAGCCAAAGATCCCCTTCGCCTCCAGGATTCAGGGCTTCCGGTGTCTCCAGGATCTGATCCGGAGCAATCCCTTCTCCCTGGATGTCGCGCCCATTCGGGGTCATGTAGCCCGCCACGGTCACGGCCAGTCCGCTGCCATCGCTGAGGTTGGTGAGGGTCTGAATCAGCCCTTTCCCAAAGGTCTGCTGTCCCATCAGCAGGGATCGGCCGCTGTCCTGCAGGGCTCCGGCCAGAATCTCACTGGCGCTGGCCGTGCCTGCATTCACCAAGGTGAGCATCGGTCCGTCGTACAGCCGAGTCGGCCTTGCCTGCACGGTGTCGCTGATTCCGTTGCGGTCACGGGTCTCCACGATTGCGTCGCCCTTGAGGAAATCGTCGGCAACGGCCAGGCCGGCACTGACCAGCCCTCCGGAGTTGTTGCGCAGATCGAGGATCAACCCTTCGACGTTTTTTACTTTCAGTTCGTCGAGGGCTTCCATCACCTGTTGGGGCACATCCTCGGAGAACTGGGTGATGCGCAGGTAGCCAAGGGTGTGCGTTGCGCTGCGCACACGGCGGGTGCGGACAGGGCGTAGGTCCACGTTGCGTCGTTCGAGCGTCACTTCACTGACGTCTCCGTCCTTGTTTTGGATGCTCAAAACAACCTGCGTTCCAACATCTCCCCGCAAGCTGTTGGCTGTTCCACCAAGGCCGAGGCTGCTGATGGGTGTGCCGTCCACGGCAGTGACTTCCGTTCCAGGCGCCAAACCTGCGTCCGCGGCAGGAGATCCTTCGAGTGCAGAAATGATC
>NZ_JBGKDP010000257.1:0-23319 GCF_042954245.1 Parasynechococcus sp. | reverse complement strand
GCCCGACGCGATAGACGTTTAGCGGTCGTCCTCTTTAGATCTCGGGTCGTTCTCCTTGTATCTCGGCAGGTCGGTGGGTTGAGCCAACACGTACACGACTGCCGTAGAGATAACTGCGGTGACGATGATGAGGGCGGTGATGGCTCCGGAATAGTCAGTCATCAGGCTTCGACCTCAGCCCTTTGCTCGGCTGTGCCTTTGATCTCTTCAGTTGTTGCTTCGGCTGATTTGGACTTGCTGTAAGAGCAGCCGCCAGCGTTGGCGACGTTGGCGAAAGCAGCCATGACCATGATTGCGATGATCACGGTGCCTCCAAAAAAGGCCAGATTCGGATGACAATTCACGTGAGGCTGACCTGAGAGTCTACGGACCCTACTGACTGAATCCAGAATTTGATGCTCAAGCCTCAGGGAGAACTAAGCCTTCGCTCGAGAAGCGAACAGCCCAAAGCTCTTCGCTGGTCACTTCACCGTTTTCATCAAGCAGTTCTGGATGTGTGGTTTTGAGACCTGTTCGGTCGTTCGACGCGCTGGCCTTAGAAGCAGGCGATGGGAGCATCATTCGAAAAGCTTGCAGAAGCAAGCATGTCAAGACGGCTGCGTACGCGAGTGGGAAAAGACCTGCGATCACTGCTATCTCAACTCAATGTGAAGAATGTTAACCACTTTTATTGCCGGCTGAGGCCGCCTTCAGACCTGGGCTACCCATCGCCTGTGCGTTGACCACCAATTTCACCTAATCAGAGCTGCTTCTCGTAGATAATGCCTCGGTAGGTGAGGCTCACAACTTTGTTGATCGCCATCTGAGCATGCAGTCGGTTGAGGATGTACTCCCCCCCTCCTGTACTGCATGAGGTGGATGCGCTCAGAGCTTTCAACCGCCAATGCTCACCACCTTGAGAACGGGATGAAACCACTGATTCGCCCGATGGAATCTGTAGCTGAGTGGAAGGACCGACGGAGCTGGAAAACGGTGCCTCAGTCCTTGACGTGTAACTACAGCCACAGTTGTGTTGTTGAGTTCAGCGTATTGTCCTGCTGGCACAGAAGATTCTTTGAAATTCATGCATTGTCTATTTGCACGATAAGCTTGTATGTGTTGTGAATGATTCTCGATCAGCCGAGAACGAGATAATTCAACTGATGCTTTGCCGAGAAGCACTTCTTCCCCAAGTCCCCAGTGCTTGAGAGCTTTATGGGCCTCTTGTGCGAAGAATGGAGGCATTAGATCAGAGGCTTGCTGATGCTCATTCTCGGACATTTGAAGGTTCTGATGCTTCAGGCGCCCAAGGGAATAGCCACAATCTTGACACTTAGTCCTTATTTAGTAGGAGCTAGCACCTGAGAGAAGAGATCATGATCTCTCGATTGATGCTTTACCGCGTGGACTGTACCACGACCTCCCCCCAGATTCTATCTGCCCACATAATGAAAATCTATTTAGTCAGGTAGGAGAGTTAGAAAAAGAGCTTGCTGATTATGAAGATCAGATGTCTGCTTAGTTTTGAGAGAGAGGGTTTCTTGCCATGACGTTGAGGGAGCAGAGAAAATAATCCGCGCTGGTTGGTATGTGGATACCGCTGCTGTGTAAAGCGAAATCGACGGTGAACTACAACAAGCTGACCTCTCGATGTGAGAAGTTTCTGAACATGAGTCAAACCACTAGAGAAATTCCGATCTGGGTCGGTGGAGAGTCAGGGCAGCGGAAGCGGTACTTGAGATCGTTAGAGAATGATCTGGCAGCTGAGCTGGGACCTGATTGGCGGAACGTGATTGAGCTGGCGAAGGACAGCTAAAGCCTGCGTTTTGCCCTAACTTTAAGGCTCGCTTGTTGCGCCATACGGCGAGACAACCGCCGAGCCCTAAGCCAACCAGTAGGAGAAGAGGGCTCACCTTTTGTGGATCTTTCTTAGCTCTGCATCCTGACGAGCGTTGCAAGCTTCGGATTGAGCCAATGCCGGATCAGTCGCGCAAAGGCGTTTCATCAGTTCATCTTGATCGTGCTCGGACAATGAGCCGTCAGCAGACCATTTCAAGCAAGTTCTCCCAGTACACGTTTGGGGAAGAAGGAAGCGGCCACAAGACCCTCCTGTTTTGATTCTGTCAATCTCCCATCCGGCACAAGCCTTTTGATACCCCTGCCTGGGGACAAAAGAAAAACCCCTGGAGAGTGACAGCTCCAGGGTGGTTCTCGAGGCAAAGACGAAAACCCTGTCGTCTCAGGTCCAGGGCTTTCGGTCGATGACCGAAGGAGGTGCTGACGCCCCTTCGATCCGTTTAATCAACTCCTGTTTGGCGTATGCCAATACCCCCGATTAGGGGTATTCGGCATCTCAAATACCTGAGAGGTTCATCTCACGCGGAAGGGCCGAGAGACCACAACGCGAGATCTGAATAGGAGGTCTCAGTAATGGCCGAAAGAGATATGCGTTTCCTGTTGATGTGGTGGGAAGAGGAACGTCGCAAAGTCGAGAACAAAGCTCTGGAAAGGTTCGACGCTCGAATGACTGGCCTTGAGTCACCTCAACGCAAGCGTTTCCTTCGTACTGAGGCAGAAGAGGAAACACAAGCGAAAGCCGAATGAAGAAATGAGGCTGACCAAGCTCACCAGTACTTGAGGCTTGGGAGACAATGCGGAAGACAGGGTGGAGATGCTGTCCCCCGCCTCTGCGCTGATTCATGCGTTGACCGTTCCTAGTCAGCGAAGAGAATCGATTTCGACTGGAGCGATCGTTTGAAGCGTGCTCAACGCCTCCCCAATTGTTTGTCCAACAAAAGAGCCCACCGGTCAGTACGGCTACGAAACATCCCAATCCAAGGATGACTTCCGCTGCAATGCGAGTGGAGCTTGTGAGTTCCTCTTTGCGTTGCTCAGTGGTTGAAGCCATCTGAGTTGTTGCGATGAACCTGTTGTGGCTCAAGTCGCAGCTTGGTTTCAACTGTGCACCGAATCACTCCAGGTACTTTGCGCTGCTTGCTGCTTGTGCCCTCACTGCTGCATTCGCTGCTGACTAGTTGGTTTGAGCCACAGTTTGGGCCACGGAAAGTAGAAACCAAGAGAACGGGGGATCAGCTTTCGCTGAAACCACTTGCTGTGACTGACGCCCCCTGATGGATTCGAACCATCGACCGACTGCTTAGAAGGCAGTTGCTCTATCCAGCTGAGCTAAGGGAGCAAGCAACCACATTTTGGCAGGCTGCTTCAGGGCAGGCTGGATTTGGATGCCTTGTGCCAACTAAGGTGAAGAGCTGTTGATCGGCATGCATGGCCCCGCGTCGTCTCAGCGACAGCGAGAAGCAGGATCTGGTCGGTCGTTACAAGGCCGGCGAGTCAACATCAGCTTTGGCTGAGGCCTTTGGCTGCAGTCCCAACACCGTGAGCCGCACGGTGAAAGCGCTGTTGCCTGCTGATGCTTATGCCGCACTGAAGGCCAGCCGGCAAAAAGGTTTGGCCACCCCTCCCCCGCCAGCTGTTACCCAGGCTGAAGAACCAGAAGCTGACTCCCTTAAGGAGGATGACAGCAGCCTGGCCCTGGATGACGCGGATGATTTCGGTGAGGACCCTGATGATGAGCTCGCCGAAGACGATGACAACGGCAGCGTTGAAACGTTCATGGAGCTTGTTCCCCTTCTTGGCGTGGGAAATCTCAGTGATCGCCCTCTCAATCAGGCCCAACCGTTCAGTGTCGACCTACTGCCCGACAGCGCCTACATGCTGGTCGACAAGGTGGTCGAGTTGGATGCGCGCCCCCTTAAGGAGTTCCCCGAATTGGGTCTTCTCGACGATGCCGAGCAGGAACGTCAGGGGTTGTGCCTGTTTGCCAGCCCCCGCGCGGCCAAGCGTCAGTGCGGGCGGAGTCAGCGGGTGATCAAGGTTCCCGACACGGCTGTCTTTCAGCGCACCAGCAGTTACCTGCTGGCCCGGGGCATTACACGACTGGTGTTGGAAGGAACCTTGATTGCGTTGGATGCCTGAGCACCGGAGTTGATTGCTCTTAGTCGAAGCGATCGCGTTGATCGGGAAGCAAAACGGCCGTCGCGGTTCCTCCGCTGATCACGCCGATCACCATCGCAATCCCCACGAGAAAACCCGTGGGAAGAGGCACCGATCGCTGCCCCCCGAGTTGGAACGTGTGGCGATCCTGAAGGTTCTGCGCTCCAAGGCAGAGCAGCAGCAGCAGCAGCAGGCCACCGCCAAAGCTGATCAGCAGGAGACGAAGGCGAATCAACACAGCACAACCGTCGACGGGCTCAGTTTGACGTGCCCTGGTGCAAGAGGGCATACAGGCGTCGTCTGGACAGCCCTGTGGTCTGGGCCAGTTGCCGTGCAGCGTCGCTGGCGCTTGCACCCTCGTCCTGCAACGCCTGCAGCCGTTTGGTCAGCTCATCGTCGTCGGGTTCTTTTGCTTCTTCCGGCGGTGCTCCCCCTAGCACAACCGTGCATTCGCCTTGGGGCGGGTGATGCTGAAAGTGCAGCAGGGCATGGTCCACCGTCGGCCCCACCTGTTCTTCGTGGCGTTTGGTCAGTTCCCGAGCCACCTGCAGGGGACGCTCTACTCCGCAGTGGTGCTGAAGTTCCTCGAGCAACGTGATCAGTCGATGCGGCGCTTCGTACAGCACGGTGGTGCGGGGTTCGTTGCTGATCGCTTCCAGGCGTGCCCGCCGTTCCTTGCCTTTGGCCGGAAGAAATCCTTCGAAGCAGAAGCGGCCGCTGGGCAAGCCGCTGCTCACCAAAGCGGTAGTGGCGGCGCAGGGGCCGGGAATGCAGATCACGGGATGGCCGGCCTGGTGCGCGGCGGCCGCCAGCTCTTCACCGGGGTCGCTGATGCCCGGCAGTCCAGCATCACTGATCACCGCCAGGCTTTGTCCCTCCGATAGCAGATCCAGCAGTTGGGGCAAGCGTGTGCGGGTGTTGTGCTGATGAAAGGACAGCTTGCGGCCTTCTGCTCTAAGACTGCTGAGCAGCTGTCCGCTGTGGCGGGTGTCTTCACAGGCGATCACATCCACGCTGCGGAGCAAATCGCGGGCTCGTGGCGACAGATCCCCCAGATGGCCAATGGGAGTGCCCACCAGATAGAGGCTGCCGCCGCTTGGTTCATCCCGCTGCATCACAATGGCGAGCGCCTCTGTTGATCATGATGCCCAGCTCTGCCGTCTTCCCCGCTGGCGTTGACAAGGAGGCTCTGCTGACGGAATTGCGTCGCTTGAGTTGGGGAGCCGCCGACATCTTGCGGGCCTATGCCCGCGGCGAACAGCCCCCGCATGGTTTTCCCAACGCCTTAAGTGTTGATGACGGCGGAGAGGGCCCCGTGTCTGCGGCTGATCTGGCCGTGAACAAGTGGTTGCTGGACGGGCTGTCCGCTGCATTCCCCAAGGCTGACTGGACGCTGCTCAGTGAGGAGACCGCCAAGGAGCAGCTCACGGAAGGCCAACCGCTGCCGGCGGAGTGGCTGTGGATTCTCGATCCCCTGGATGGCACCAAGGATTTCCTGCAGGGCACAGGTGAATACGCCGTTCATCTGGCCCTGGTGCGCGATAAGCGGCCGGTGATCGGTGTTGTGCTCCTTCCAGAAGCCGATGAACTTTGGATCGGCATCGTTGGTGAGGGTGCCTGGTGTGAAGACCGTCAGGGTGAGCGGTCGCCGGTTCGCTTTAGCGGCAGAACCGCAGTTTCAGATCTGATCCTGGTGGCCAGCCGCAGCCACCGCGACGACCGTTTGGTCAAGCTCATTGATGCCCTCAATCTCGGCGGTTCCAAAGCAGTGGGCAGCATTGGCTTCAAGGTTGCCACGATATTGAGAGGCGAAACCGACCTCTACGTCTCCCTCTCCGGCAAGAGTGCCCCCAAGGATTGGGACATGGCGGCTCCGGAAGCGGTGCTGCTGGCGGCCGGTGGTCGCTTCACCCATGCCGATCAGGCCGACCTCACCTACAACATCGGCGATGTGCGTCAGGCCGGCTGTCTGATTGCCAGCCATGGAAAAACCCACGCCGAGCTCGGAGAGCGTGCGACGCGGGCCATGGCCGAGATCGATCCCGGCTTTCAGGTCTGAGGCCTGATCAGCTCAGAGGTGCAACCGGGGTGGGCTGAGGCTCCACCTCGGCGGCGTCGATGGCCTGGGGCACGCCCCGCAGGGTGAGGTTGATGCGGCCGCGGTTGTCGATTTCGCGCACCCGCACGGTCACCTCGTCGCCCACCTTCACCACGTCTTCGACCTTCTCGACGCGAGCTTCGGAGAGCTGCGAGATGTGGATCATGCCCTCCTTGCCAGGAAGGATCTCCACGAAGGCGCCGATCGGGATGATCCGCGTGACCGAACCGGAGAACACTTCGCCTTCATTGACCTTGCGAGTCAGGCCTTCAATGATCTTCTGGGCTTCTTCAGCCGCAGCACCATCGTGGGAGGCGATGGTCACGATGCCGCCGTCCTCGATGTCGATCTTGGTGTTGGTGCGCTCGGTAATGCCCTTGATCGTGCGTCCACCGGGGCCGATCACGGTACCGATCAGCTCAGGATCAATCCGGAAGCTGAGCAGACGTGGGGCATGGGGCGAGAGGTTGTCCCGAGGGGTGTCGATCGCCTCAAGCATCTTCTCGAGGATGTGGAGCCGTGCCGGACGCGCCTGGTTGACGGCTTCGGCCACCGTCTTCACCGAGAGGCCGGTGATCTTCATGTCCATCTGCAGGGCTGTGATGCCCTTCTCGCTGCCGGCCACCTTGAAGTCCATGTCGCCGAGGAAGTCCTCGATGCCCTGGATGTCGGTGAGGATCCGCACCTCATCGCCCTCTTTGATCAGACCCATGGCAGCGCCACTCACCGGGGCCTTCAGCGGCACACCGGCGTCCATCAGCGACAGGGTGCTGCCGCAGACGGAACCCATCGAGGTGGAGCCATTGGAGCTGAGCACTTCGCTCACCACACGTACCACGTAAGGGAAGGTGTCCTTCTCGGGAAGCACCGGGAGAATGGCGCGTTCGGCCAGGGCGCCATGGCCGATCTCACGACGACCGGGGGAGCGCATCGGCCGGGTTTCACCGACGGAGTAGGGCGGGAAGTTGTAGTGGTGTAGGTACAGCTTCTCGGTGTTGGGATGGAGATCGTCCATCTCCTGGGCATCGCTGGGGGTGCCCAGCGTTGCGGTGGAAAGCACTTGGGTGAGTCCGCGCTGGAACAGACCAGAACCATGCACCCGGCGCGGCAGGACACCGGCCATGGCGCTGATCTGGCGAACCTCGTCGAGGCCGCGTCCATCCACACGCTTGCCGTCTTTGAGAATCTGCTGACGCATCAACTTCTTGGTCAGCGCCTTGAAGCTATTGCTGAGCAGCTTCGGGCTGCTGGCCAGGGCTTGGCGAACGGCATGGTCTTCCTTGAGACCTGCGATGGTCTCGGACACCTCGCCCTTCACGGTTTCCAGGACTGTGTCCCGCTCGTCCTTGCTCTGATCAAACTTGCTCAGGACAGCGCTGATCGCCTTGGTGCACTGCTTCTCCAGATAGGCAGGAACCGTGCTGTCTTCTTCTGGCTTCTCGGGCTTCACCTGGGTGATGCCCAGATCCTTGAGCAGCTGTTCCTGAGCCTTGATTAGTTCGCAGATCGCCTCGTAGCCGAAATCAATCGCCTCGATCACGTCTTGCTCGGGCAGCTGGTTGGCGCCGGCCTCGACCATCACCACGCCGTCAGGGGTGCCGGCAATCACCAAGTCCAGATCACCCCGTTCGATCTCCCGGTAACTCGGGTTGAGGACGAAGTCATCCCCCAGCAGACCCACCCGCACGGCTGCCATCGGGCCGTTGAAGGGGATGCCCGCCAGCAGCGTGGCAATCGATGCGCCCGTCACCGCCAGAACATCGGCGGGGACCCGCTCATCGAGGGACAGGCAGGTGGCCACTACCTGCAAGTCGTCGCGCAGCCAGCTGGGGAAGAGTGGCCGCATTGGGCGGTCAATCAGTCGAGCCGTGAGCGTGGCGCGTTCGGGTGGGCGGCTCTCACGACGCATGTAGCTGCCGGGAATGCGGCCAGCTGCATAAAGCCGCTCCTCGTAGTCGCAGATAAGCGGCAGGAAATCAATGCCTTCACGGCCGCCTGAACGGGTTGCGGTCACAAGCACGGCGGTGTCGCCACACTCCACCAAGACGGATCCTCCCGCCTGAGGGGCGAAGCGCCCGGTGGTCAGTCGAATCTCGCGTCCGTCAAAGGAGATCGACTGGGTTTGTCCTTGCACGACGTCTTATGTCCTTTTGTCAATCCCAAGTCTGACATTTCATGGCTGCTCTTCACAAGAAAGGGGAGGCCAAACCTCCCCTCACGACGCCATGGCGACAATCTGATCACCAGCTGGACTTGACCACGCCGGGCAGTTCTCCTTTGTGGGCGCGCTCACGCAGCTGGTTACGGCAGAGACCGAAATCGCGATAAACGCCGCGGGGCTTGCCGGTGGCCCAGCAGCGGTTGCGCACACGGATGCGTGCGCTGTTGCGAGGCAGAGCCTGAATCTTGCGGTGGATCTCCAGACGATCCATCGGATCTTCGGCTGCGTTGAAGGCCGCCATCAGTGCTGCGCGCTTGGCCGCATAGCGCTCAACCGTTTTCTTGCGCTTCACATCGCGAGCGATCATCGACTTCTTGGCCATGCAGCTGAGGGCAGCTAGTGAACGGATCGTCAACGATACATGGGCGCCTTCGCCCTCCTAGCGACCCATCAATTGCTGGACCACCGGCAGCTGACTGGTGTCACGCACGATCAGCACAAGCGTGAGCCCCACCAGCAGAAGAAAACCGGATTGCACGAAGGCCATTTGGATCCGTTCGGACACCGGACGACCCCGAACGGATTGAATCGCCAGCATCATCATCTGCCAGCCATCGAGCAGCGGCAGCGGCAGCGAATTGAGCACCGCCAGATTGATTGAGATCAGGGCTGAGAAGAGCACCAACCCGGATCCCCCCTGCTGGCTGAGTTGAGCCCCCATCTCAACGATCTTGACGGGGCCACTCACCTGCCCCGCCGTGGCTCGGAAGTTGGTCAGGAGGCCGGCGTAGCCACGCACGGTTTGCTGCAGCATTTGGCTGAATTGCGAGCCGGTGGTGAGTACCAGTTCACCGGGATTCCTCACGGGGCGCATTTCACCACTGATGTTGGCCTGCAGCTGGGCGCCGATTTTTCCTGTGCCCTGTTGATCGTCGGGGATGAGTTCAACGGTGGACGTCTTGTCTCCCCGCTTTCGCTCCACACGGATGGCTTGCTCGGGTGCTGCTTTCACATCCCGCACCATCGCTTCAACGCCCCGTTGTCCTGCGACAAGGGGTTGGGCATTCAGGCTGAGGATCTGGTCACCGGCACGAAGCCCGGAGCGGGCGGCAGCACCACCCGGTTGCACCTGAACCACCAGGACCCCCGGATCCGGCGCGGCGGGCACACCGACAAACGCTGCCTGAGCGAACAGCACCACCAGTGCTAATGCCAGGTTGGCCAACACCCCTGCAGCAACCACCAAGGCTTGCTGGGGTGTTGGCCGATTGCGCAGCAGATCAGGATCATCAGCAGGGATCGTGCTCTCCTCGTCGTCGTCGGGAAAGGCGACGAAACCACCCAGGGGCAGCAGCCGCAGGGCGTAGGTCACCCCACAACGTTGTCTTTTGATCAAAGCCGGGCCAAAGCCAATGGAAAAGCCGCTGACGCGGATTCCCTGGAGCGTGGCAGCGAGGAAATGGCCGGCCTCATGCACCACGATCAGCAGGGCGAGGACCAGAAGGGCGGCCAACACGTTCATATTTTCGTTAGGAGTCCAGTCGACTCATTCTGGCTGGAGTCGCTCGCAGCCGACGTAGGGCACCAGAGCTTTGGGCAGCAGGACGCTGCCGTCGGGCTGTTGGCCGTTCTCCAACAGGGCCGCCATGGTTCTGCCAACGGCCAGGCCACTGCCATTCAGGGTGTGAACCAACTTCGTGGCCTTGCCTTCCTTGGTGCGGATGGAGGACCGTCGCGCCTGAAAATCGCCACAGACGCTGCAACTGGAAATTTCCCGATAGGCCCCCGCCCCCGGCAGCCACACCTCGAGGTCATAGGTCCGGCGGGCGGAGAAGCCGAGATCGGCGGTGCAGAGGTCCAAGACTCGATAGGGCAGCTCCAGCGCCTGAAGCACGGCTTCTGCATCGGCCGTGATCTGTTGGTGCGCTTCTTCGGAGTGATCGGGGTGCACAAACCAGTACAGCTCCACCTTGTTGAACTGGTGCAGGCGAATCAGGCCACGGGTGTCGCGGCCGTAGCTGCCGGCCTCACGGCGGAAGCAGGGGCTGTAGGCGGCATAACGCAGGGGCAGTTGATCTGCCGGGATGATTTCGTCCCGGTGCAGGGAGGTCACGGGCACCTCAGCGGTCGGTGTCAACCAGAGGTCGTCCTCCGCGCAACGGAAGCTTTCCTCAGCGAACTTGGGTAGTTGTCCTGATCCGGTGAGGCTGGCGCTGTTCACCAGCACCGAGGGCAGCACCTCTCGGTAGCCCTTGCTCGTGTGGAGGTCGAGCATGAAATTGATCAGGCCACGCTCCAGCCGTGCCCCCTGACCCATCAGCGTGACGAAACGGCTCTGCGCGATGCGGACGGAGCGTTCGGTGTCGAACAGCTGCAGGCGTTCAGCGATCTGCCAGTGCTCGTCAAGGTTGTCGTCAACCCGGGGGGTTCCCCAGCGGCGCACTTCAACGTTGTCCTCTTCACTGCGCCCATCAGGGCAGTCCTCTGAAGGGAGATTGGGGCACCCCAGCAGCAGCTGCTTGAGCTCACTCGAGAGCTGTTTTTCCTCCTCCTCCAGCACCGCCACCTTCTGCTTGATCGCATTGCCCTGTTGGCGGAGTTCGGCGACCTCGTCGCCTTTGGGATCAGCGCCCGACTTGATGCGTTGGCCGACCTCCTTGCCGATTCGGTTGCCCTCCGCCTGCAGGCTGCTGCGTTGTTGCTCGAGATCGCGCTGCTGCTGGGCAATCAGCTGCAGTTGGGTGAGATCAACAGCCTTACCTCGACGCCCCAGTTGCTGGGCGATCGTTTCGGAGTTGTCACGCACAAGGCGCTGATCGAGCACGGTTTCAGGGGCATCAGCGCCGGCAGCCTATGGTAGTCCGGTTCAGAGCACCTGGCCGACCATCACCGCTGCAATGCCCGAGAATAGGGTGATGCCAAGGGCGGTGAGGGGGCTTTGCCCCTGAGCGACTGCCATGGTCGTGATCACGCCGGCACCAAGGCAGGCCACGCAGAGCTGAGTGGCGATGTCGTTGCGGCTCTCCACGTTGGTCCTGCTGTTGTTGGGACCGTAGGGAGCGCGCCGGCCAGCGCCTTACGCAAGGCTGGCATTCGTTACGCCGCGTCAGGCTTCGTTACCTGCAGCAACAGACGCGGGGCGGGCGCGGCCGCCGGCAGCCCACTGCTTCAGCCGTTCGAGCTGTTCGCTGGCGGTGCGGGAGAGGGGGATGAGCTGAGACGCCGCTCCAATCAGATCCGGCTCCGTCAACTCACGGCTGTCGGCAAAGGCCAAATGCATCGCCTCGATTACGGTCTGCTCCAGCTCGGCACCGGAGAAGCCCTCACTGCGGCTCACCACGGTGTCCAGGGGAAGTTTCAGCCCCGGGCGTCGCCGTTCCAGATGCAGCTCAAGAATGCTGTTGCGCTCAGCGCTGCTGGGCAGATCGAGCATGAAGAGCTCATCGAAACGCCCCTTGCGCAGCAGTTCCGGTGGCAGCTTCTCGACACCGTTGGCGGTGGCGACGACGAACACCGGTGACTGTTTCTCAGCCATCCACGTGAGCACGTTGGCCAGCACCCGCTGGGTGGTGCCGCCGTCGCTGCGGCCATCCCCCCCGAAGCCCTTATCGATCTCATCGATCCAGAGCACGCAGGGCGCCATCGCTTCAGCCCGTTGGATCATCTCGCGGGTGCGTGCCTCGCTGGCCCCCACCAAGCCCGCGAACAGACGCCCCACATCCAGACGCAACAGGGGCATCGACCAACTGCAGGCGATGGCCTTGGCCGTGAGTGATTTCCCTGTGCCTTGAGGACCCACGAGCAGGACGCCACGGGGCAAAGGCAGTCCGAAACGCCGTGCATCTTCTGAGAAGGCCCGGTGCCGTTGGTTCAGCCAGGTCTTGAGACCGTCGAGGCCTCCGATGGCTTCGGTGCCCGCATCGCTGCGACAAAACTCCAGCACCTCACTGCGGGCAATCGTCTGGCGTTTTTCGTCCAGAACGTCCTGCAGATCCTCTGATCCCAACTGGCCGCGGCGGGCCAGGGCCCTGGCCGCGACCTGACGAACCCGCATCTCGCTGAGCCCGCTGCAGGCCTGAGCGAGCTCATCCAGGACGGGAGCTGGCAGGGGACTGCCGCTGCTGGTGCTGATGCTGCTGATCAGCCGGCGCAGGTCGTTGTTGTCGGGAAGGGGGAGATCCAGCAACGTGAGGCTTTCTTCCAGATCACTGGGGGGTGTCCATTGCCCACAGCACAGCACCAGCGTGTGCGGGGTGCTACGCAGAGATGCTTCGAGATTGCGCAGCATCCGGGCGACACCCGGATCATCGCAGAAACGATGAAAATCTTTGGCGAGCAGAAGGGTTGGGCTGTCCACATCCCGTTGCTGGAGCCACTGCAGCATGGCCATAGGTTGACGGCTTCCCTGGCCATCGGCATTCACCGGCCCACTGATGCCATCGATGAAATTCCAGCAGACCAGCTGGCGTGCAAGCCGCTGAGCGGCCTCTCCCAGCAGGCTTTCCACCCGGGCTTCCTCATTGCTGCGCACCCAGATCAGGGGTGTGCGAGCACATACCAGAAGGTCGATCTGGTGTCCCCAGGCGGCACTGCTCATGGCTGGTCGATCTGCTGCTGAAGCTGCTGCAGGGCCTGCCAGCGGGGATCTACATCCTTTGTCTTGGTGTCTGGGATCACGGGCTGGTGCTGGAGTCCTGGTGGGCCTGGACAGTGGTCACCGCAGTGGTTGACGACGGGCAACAGCAGGTTGAGCTGTTCAAATGCCCATTGCTGGGGGTCAAATTGACCGCGTGAATCGAGAACGTCCACTAGACCTTCCATCTCGGCGACCTCTCCGGAAAGCTCCAGCTCGTCAGCCGTCGGTTGCTCTTCTCCCAGCCAGATCAGTTCTGAAGGCGTGCAGCTGAGCTTCTGATTGAACTGATTCAGGCAGCGATCGCAGCAGAGTGTCACGATCGTGTTGAGTTTCCCCTCAACCGCCAAGACGTTGCCGCGGTGCTCTGCGGAGACATGACCTCGAACCGGTGTGAGCGAGGAGAGCTCATCGAGCTCACCCTCAACGTCCCAGATTTTCGCGGTGCCGAGGGCCCGGAGATCCTGGAGGGGAACAGGCTCTAGTGCTTCGATCACTTGCCCTTCGGTTCAAATGGCAGCCGTGAACCACTTGAGCTGGCGGAGACCGTCACCGTTTTCTGAGCCATTTGCTGATCCAGAATTTTCTGCAGGTTGTCGGGCAGTGCCTCTTTGGTGAGGATGAAGGTCTGCAGACCTTGGAAAATGTTGGCGATCAGCATGTAGAGCAGAACGCCGGCGGGGAGGGGGAAGAACAAAAACATCCCCGTGATCATCACCGGAGTGATTTTGTTGGCCGTGGCCTGCTGAGGGTTGTCGGGCATGCCCATGCCCGACAACAGTTGGGAGATGAACAAGGTGATGCCGAAGCCGGCAACGAGAATGGCGATGTCCCAGTTGATGGCACCGTCGGCATAGAAGCCCACCTGGCCCAGGGCTTTGATGAACAGGAAGCCGCTGCGAGCTGCCAAGCCCGGAATCTTCGCTTCAACAGTGGCATCACCGGCGGCGAGGGCCGTGATTGTGCCGTCTTCACTGACGCTGACGATGTCATCGCCTTTGGTCACCGCCCACGTGGGGGCAAAGCGTCCAGGGTTCTCAACATCCGTGAGAATGTCGCTGAAAGCGTGGCCGTCCTTCGTATGAAGGTTGACAGTGGCACTGTCGCCAACACCGATCTTGGTGCCCCGCGGCAGGCTGGCGATCACTGGCACATGGTCGGTTTCACCGATGAAGATGGAATGGCTGGCGCTGTTGAACGGTTTGGGTTCAACGGCAGCGATCTGGTCAGCCGGCAATACCTTCATGTTGAGGGTGTATGGGACGTCGGCGAACGGTGATCCCCGCAGAGTTGCAAACAGTGCAAAAAGGATCGGCATCTGCACCAGCAGCGGCAGGCATCCCGCCAAGGGGCTGCCGAATTCCTTCATCACATTGCCCAGCTCCTCCTGCTGTTTCTGAGGATTGTTGGCATATCGGCTTTTGATCTCAGCCTGACGTTTTTGAATCACCGGTTGGGCAATACGCATGCGCCGAGCGCTGCGAATTGATCCTGCGCTCAGGGGGTAGAGCGCGATCCGGATCACGAGGGTGAGGGCGATGATGGCCAGGCCATAGCTCGGAACCAATCCATAGAAGAAGTCCAGGATTGGAATCAGCAGGTTGTCGGAGATGTATCCGATCACGTTGAAGAAACGGGGAGCAGGACGTTGTGAGGCCAGTGTGCATGAACAGCTGCACTCAGGCGGCGAAACCTTCAGTGGTTTTCTCTTGGGCTTTGGCTGCACGGCTGCTGATGCGTTCGAGGATGCAGGCCTCAACTTCCCGGAATCGAGGCAGCGAGCGCAGTTCGAGCCTGGCGCCGTCCTTGAGCACCAACACCATGTCTCCCCAGGCACCGAAGCCCCTGGGCACGGTGCGCACCTCGCTGATCTGCGAATACACAACCTGGGTTTTGTCTTTGCCCATCCAGCCCCCCGTCACCGAGATGCGGCGACTGGTGATGCGGAATCGCAGCCAAAAGGCTCGAACGACGGCACCAATGGTGAAGGGAAGGCCAATCAGCGTGAAGCCAAGCAGGATGTTGAATATCAGATCTCCGCGGGCTGGTCCACCGTCGTAGTGAACATCTTCCTGAATGCTGGTCATGGATCCAGTCCGGCGCTTATCAGAAGACTGTCGCATTCTTCGAGCAACTGTGTGGGTTCGGC
Source organism: Parasynechococcus sp. (assembly GCF_042954245.1). GTDB lineage: Bacteria > Cyanobacteriota > Cyanobacteriia > PCC-6307 > Cyanobiaceae > Parasynechococcus. Next base: position 8,285 of record NZ_JBGKDP010000257.1, on the reverse strand, counting down.
TTCCGCGGCTTCCGGGCGAAGACTGATCAACAACCATTGGCCCGCCAAGTCGTTTCGCTGTTCAAAACGTCGACGCAGGTGGTCATGCAGAAGCCGCCTGAGCCGGTTCCGCTTGACGGAACGCTTGTTCACCTTGCTGCTAATCACCAGAGCGCAGCGGCAGGTTCTGTGTTGGATGCCCCGCAACTCTCGGCGAAGCAAAGTGGAATCACCTGCAGTGACGCGCAGAACCATCAAGGTTCCGTGCTGGCGCTTGGAGGACCGGTGCAAACGGCTGAAGCATCGATACCCGCGTAATCGCATGGAGGCGGGAAGGACCATCAACCAATCCTGTTTGGAGTTGTTGAGTCTGGGATGAATCCTCTGGATTCATCCCAGACTCAACAAGCAGCGAGGCGGGACCGACCGCGCTTACGGCGCGTGCGGATCACGCGACGGCCGGTGTGGGAGCGCATCCGTACACGGAAACCCGAGACGCGCTTCCTCTTGCGGTTTGTTCCCCCGAGGGTGCGCTTGGTCATGGACGTCTCCTGGCTACCGGCCGATCTAAGTTAGGAATTTTATCAGTCAGTCCACATCGATCAGCCAGCTTCCGCGGTAACCGGACATCGGCACATCACCGGGAGCCTGAACCATGGCGTTGAGCTGATACATGCGCTTGCCCGAGGGATTAAACAACTTGATCGAGAGCGAGTAGTCCCCGTCTGAAGGCAGCGGAGTGTCTGGGAAGACTACAATCTCTGTCTGGTCTTTGTTAACCTCGATAGCGGCTGGGACCTCTTCCAGGCACTTGCTCCGGCCCATCATGCTGCCGACGCTAGTGCGGCACAGGCGCATGCGGTGGGGTTTGAGTTTGGCGTCGAAGTAGTCCGGAACGGTGATGGTGAGTTTGAGGATCGCGGTCTTGCGGTCCTTTTCGCGCAGGGTAAGGAACCATTCCGAGCGGTCGTTTTGGATGTTGGAAGTCTGGTAGTAATACAGCTTTCGGTAGTCACGGTCGTTGTCCCACCGAAATTCAATGAGTCCAGGTGTGCCCTGAGCGTGAGTAACCTGCTCAGAAGTTCCGGTAATGGCCGAGCCAATCAATAGAGCCGCAGCGGTGCCGGCTCCAGCAAGCAAGCGTCTGGTGGTGGAACGAGCCATAGGAAATGTATTAATGATGGGATTCTCCTGAGTCCAACCGCGGGGCGGTGATCTCAGGGGTCGGAGGCTGATCTGTCAGTTGTAGACAGTTCGGTCTGGGCGGAGCCGCTGCGCGTCACCTTGATAAGGGTGCACCGGTTGCTGGCCCTGGGGGATCCAGGCGTGGGCCAGAACACGGATGCAGAGGGGGAGGTCGCCTTGAACGGCCATTTGCTGGCAGTCCAGCAGAGCCACCGTGTCCCAGCCAGGCCGCCGTCGTGCAATGGCGGCAGGGAAACAGGCATCCAGATCGGCGGTGACCGAGAAGGTCACCGACACCAGCTGGTCGGGGGTCAGGCCGTTGCGCTCGACAAGAGCGTCCATCAGAGCGCTGACCGCAGTTTGGATGGCCTTCGTGCTGTTCTCCGTGCAGGTGGTGGCCCCGCGCAGGCCTCTCAGAACGAGGGGTGAGCTGCTCATGGGCGGTACAGCCAAAGCACCTGTCCGCTTCCCATTAACTCAATCGAGAGGCGCTGCTGCAGTTGATGCAAGAGCTGGGATCCGGGCAGCAAGCCACTGAGCTTGCGGCGTTGCTTGCCCAAGGTGACGGGACGAATGTCGTCCGCGTCGAGATCGGCCAGCTGCGCCGCGAGGCGACGGGCATGGTCCTCATCGCCGAGTTCATCCACCAAGCCCAGGGCCTGCGCCTGTTCTCCACTGAACACCCGTCCATCGGCGAAGCGCTTCACCGTCTCCAACTCAAGGTTTCGCCCCTGAGCCACAACACCAACGAACTGGCCGTAGCTGCTGTCGATCAGCTCCTGAAGCAGTGCACGTTCGGCATCGCTCAGCGGGCGATCCGGAGAAAGGATGTCCTTGAACGGACCGCTCTTCACCGTGTCGAAGCGAATCCCGATCTTTTCGAACACCCGCGAGAGGTCGTTGCCCCGAAGGATCACCCCGATGGACCCGGTGATCGTGCCGGGATTGGCAACGATTTTTTCCGCAGCTACGCCGATGTAGACGCCTCCGGAGGCGGAAATGTTGCCGAAGCTGGCTACTACACGACAACCTTGTTCCCGGAGCCGCAGCAGGGCTGCATGAATTTCTTGGCTGTCTCCAACCGTGCCGCCGGGGCTGTCAATCCGCAGCAGCAGTGCTGGAAATTCCCTCTGCTTCACCTCTCGCAGTGCCTCTAGCACCCGCTTCCGAGTGTCGCCGGTGATGGGGCCATCAACAACGATGCGCGCCATCCGTCGTCGGGATTTTCGCCTCCAGGGCCAGATCATGTTGCGCATCTGCATCGCTCCAGATCTTAAAAAGAGCACCCACGCGCCCATCCATGCCGTTATTGCGACTCTGGTTTCTGATGGTGCTGCCCTTTGCGCTCTGGGGAACAGCAATGACTGCCATGGCACCATTGCTTGCTAGCGCAGGACCCTGGCTGGTGGCTGGCTTACGCCTCGTGCCCGCCGGTTTGGCTCTTCTGCTCTGGGGTCAGTGGACCGGCCGTGGCCTGGCGATCGATTCACGAGATCTGCTTTGGTTCCTCCTGTTCACCCTGGTGGATGCCACCTTGTTTCAAGGCCTTCTAGCGCGAGGGTTGGAGGGCACAGGCGCGGGTCTCGGTTCCGTTCTGATTGATTGCCAACCTCTGCTAGTGGCCCTGATGGCACGCGCTTTGTTCATGGAGTCGATCAATCCCATCGGTTGGATGGGGCTGGCCATCGGTTTGGCGGGAATCGTCTGCATTGGCCTGCCCGCTGAGCTTTTAGGACATTGGTGGTTGCTGGTTGATCCGCCGGTGGTGCAGCAGTTGTTTCAGCCCGGTGAAGGCTGGATGTTGCTGGCGGCCGTCGCCATGGCTGCTGGGACGGTGTTGATCCGCTTTGCCTCACGCCACAGCGATCCGGTCACCGTCACGGCCTGGCACATGGTGTTGGGGGGACTTCCCCTGCTCGGGGTTCATGCCCTGCAGCGCACGGATGCTGGTTTGGCTTGGACGGCAACGGACTGGGCGTGCATGGGGTACACGAGCCTGCTCGGAAGCGCCTTGGCCTACGGATTGTTCTTCTGGTTTGCCAATCAGCGCGATCTCACAAGTTTCAGCAGCCTGGGATTTCTCACCCCTGTGTTTGCGTTGGCCACCGGTGGGTGGTTTTTGGGAGAGCGCCTTGATCTGCTCCAGTGGATTGGTGTCGTGATGGTGCTTGTGTCGGTGATTTTCGTCAGTCAACGGCACCGGTTCTGGGAGCCGCTGTCGCTCACGGATCCCTTCTTATGACGATGTCGCCGCTTCACCTCGTCATCGTCAACACGCCCATTGGGGCCCTCGGCAGTGGCGAGGGTGGCGGCGTGGAGCTCACCCTTCGATCCTTGGTGCAAGGGTTGGTTCGGCGCGGCCACAGGCTCACCGTTGTGGCCGCCAAGGGCTCCACCCTCCCCGCCGACTGCCGCGGAGTTAAGGTGCTGGAGGTGGAGGGTGTGAACCAACCCAGTTGGCAGCATGCCGCCGAGCATGCACCGGTCGAAATTCCCTGCAACGGTCTGCTGCCGGCGCTCTGGGACGCCGCTCTCGATGTGGGGCAGTCTGCCGACGCTGTGATCAACGGTGGGTACGACTGGTTGCCGCTGTGGCTGACGCAACGGGTCAGCGCCAGGCTCTTTCATCTCGTGAGCATGGGGGATGTGGCTGCGGTGATGCGCGATGTGATCGAAGCCGTCGCCGCCTGGGATTCAGGTCGCCTTGCCTTTCACACCCACCGCCAGGCCGCTGATTTCCGGCTGCCTTCTCCGGCCAATGTTGTGGGCAACGGATTTGATCTCAGCAACTACACCTTTCAGCGCCAGACCGATGGCCCCCTGGGTTGGGCGGGCCGCATCGCTCCGGAAAAGGGGCTGGAGGATGCGGCGGCGGCGGCGGCGGCCTTGGGTGAACAGCTTCTGGTTTGGGGGTTGCGTGAGGACGACGCTTATGCCCGGCAGGTGGAGTCGAGTGTTCCCAAGGGCACGATCGACTGGCGTGGATTTCGATCGACCCGGGAGCTGCAGCAGGAGATGGGCCAGTGCCGCGCTCTGATCAACACACCGAAATGGAATGAGGCTTATGGCAATGTTGTGGTTGAGGCCCTTGCCTGTGGTGTTCCGGTCGTTGCCTATGACCGTGGTGGACCGGGTGAGCTGATCTGTGCGGGTCGCACAGGCTGGTTGGTGCCTCCCGACGATGTCGTCGCCCTCACGGAGGCCCTGCGGCGGGTCGGCAGCATTGAGCGCTCCCTCTGCCGCAGCTGGGTTGAGAAGCATGCCTCCTGTGAGGTCTTCAGTCAGCGTGTTGAATCGTGGGTTCGAATAGGACTGATGGCGAATGTCAGCATCAACCCCAGGAGCTGAGGGTCCCTTGTCGGTCAATGTTTCAGGACGCCAGCGACACCAGGTTCTGGCGCTTGTGCTGACCCTGGGACTCGTCATCACGCTTTGGCGGCTGGGATCCACAGGCGTGGTGGATGAAACTCCGCCGTTGTTTGCCGCAGCCGGGCGGGCCATGGCTGACACCGGCGACTGGCTGACACCTCGGGTGAACGGCTTACCCCGTTACGACAAACCGCCCCTGGTGTACTGGCTGATGGGGTTCGGCTACGCCTTGCCCGGACGCGAGGTTTGGGATCCTCTCGGCAGTTGGGCGGCACGGCTTCCTTCCGCCCTGGCCACGGTCGGGCTGATGCTTGGCCTCGCCGATACCGTGCTGCGCTGGCCGTTTTCAGGCGATGCGCGTCCGCGTTTGACGGCTTTGATTGCATCGCTGGCGTTTGCCTTCTCGCCCTTGGTGCTCGTCTGGAGCCGCACCGCGGTGAGTGATGCCCTGCTGTGTGGCCTGCTGGGTCTCAGCCTTTTGCTGCAGTGGCGGCGTTTTGCCGCCCCCCAAGAGGTGGCCTGGTGGCCAGCCTGGGTGATCCTCGGATTGGCAGTGCTGGCCAAGGGGCCTGTCGCTGTGGTGCTTTCAGGACTCGCTCTGCTGATGTTCGGAGCGTTGCGACGGGATCTCGTTCAGCCCTGGCGGAGGCTGCGCCCGCTGCCCGGGTTGCTGCTCACCACTCTCATCAGCCTTCCCTGGTACGCCCTGGAGCTGCTGGTGGAAGAACAGCCCTTCTGGGACAGCTTTTTCGGCTACCACAACCTTCAACGGTTCACCTCCGTGGTGAACGATCACCTCCAGCCCTGGTGGTTTTTCGGCCCGGTAATGCTCGTGGCTGCCCTTCCCTTCACTCCTTATCTGCTGTTGGGGCTGGCGCGGGTGCCCCGATCGCGGATCGCTCCGGAGCATTCGTTGCATCAATTCGCAGCTTGCTGGCTGTTGGCGGTGCTGCTGCTGTTCACCACCGCAGCCACCAAGCTCCCCAGTTATTGGTTGCCCGCCACCCCCGCGGCGGCTCTGTTGGTGGCCCAGGCCACGGTGGGCTCATCGCGCTGGCAACGGATGGCCTGGGGGACTTGCCTGGCGCTGATCGCCGCCCTGGCCGCTGGGTTTTGGCTGGGATCGCTCTGGGTTCTCTTGATCGACGATCCGGAGATGCCGACGCTGTCGGTGGATTTGCTGGCCAGCGGTCTGTTGAAGTGGGCTGCGGTCTGGTTCAGCGCTGCCGCCGCGCTTGGAGCCGTTCTGTTGCTTCAGCGTCGTACTGCCGCTCAGGCCTTGCTGGCCATACAGGCCTGTCTGCTCGGATTTCATCTCACGGCTCTGATCCCCATCGCTGAACTCGCCGATCGTCTGCGTCAGCAACCGGTCCGGGACGCGGCCTCACTGATGTTGTCGCAACAGCGCAATGGAGAGCCCATGGTCATGGTTGGCGCTATGAAGCCCTCGCTGCATTTCTATACAGGTCAAGTGATCTTGTACGAAGGCCAATCCAATGCGGCATTGGTCGACATTGCGGATCGCCTGGCTTATGAACAGCGGCGCGGCTGGAGTGGATACCCCCTCGGAAGCCCGGGTGCATCCAGCACAGTGTTGGTGCTAATCGATCGCGGCACGGCAGAACTGGATCATTGGAGCGACCTCCAGCCCGAGCTGCTCGGTCATATTGGGATTTACAACGTGTGGCGACTGGATCGCAGCCGCCTTGAGCAACGTGCACAAACCCTGCAGGCCAACGGTGTAAAGGCCGACTGGCGGAGACCGCGTCCTGAGCGGTATTGACTTAACTATTGAGCCCTAAGAGGGCGACAAGGTCTGGCGATGGCAAAAACCGCAGTGCTTCCAGAGCTTGATTTCTCCGTTGGGCGCTGGTCGGCCGCAGTCCGGGCACGTCCCCATGCCATGGACATCGGTGCGGCTCGGATGCTGGGCCCAAATGCTGGCTTCGCTCTCCAGCACCGGGGATTGAAGGGAGTGGTGTTGCTGAATGCGCAGATCGCGCACCGCGTGGCCGGCTTGATGCAGGGCGCTGATGAGTTGGGGCTTGTTGTAGAGGAGGGCCTGGCGCCATTGGGGATGGCTGGCTCCCACGGTCAGCACACCGCGCTGTAGCGATAAGGGGCGGCAGTGCGGTGCAAGTTGCGCTCCCGCAACTCTCGGCCAGTCCTGCCATAGCGCTGCCAGATGGTCATCCTTGCGCCACTCCCTCTGCAGCGCGCTAAGGCAGGTTTCCAAGGGTTCCGCCAGCGCTGGCGCAGCTGACTGGAGCAGCTCCAGGCCAGGTAGGCGGCGCCGTTGAGATTCAGGTGCAACCGCCATGGGTTGATTCTAGGCAGAACTGCTGCGGGAACCTCGCTAATCTCAGCGCGTCTAAGGCCAAGTCATGGGTTTCTTTGATCGGCTGAGCAGGCTGGTTCGCGCCAACGCCAACGCTGCTGTCAGTAGCATGGAGGACCCCGCCAAGATCCTCGATCAATCCGTCGCCGACATGCAGGCGGATCTAGTCAAGTTGCGTCAGGCCGTCGCCCTAGCGATCGCGAGTCAGAAGCGGCTGACCAGCCAGGCTGAGCAGGCTGCAGCTCAATCCAAGACCTGGTACGAGCGTGCCGAGCTGGCTCTGAAAAAGGGTGAGGAATCCCTGGCTCGGGAAGCTTTGACCCGTCGCAAGACGTTCCAGGAGACGGCGATATCGCTGACAGCCCAGGTGCAGGCCCAAGACGGCCAGGTGGAATCGCTCAAGAAGAGTCTGGTTGCCCTTGAAGGAAAGATCGCTGAGGCCAAGACCAAGAAAGACATGCTCAAGGCCAGGGCCCAGGCGGCCAAGGCCCAGCAGCAGTTGCAAAGTGCCGTCGGCAGCATCGGCACCGATTCCGCTATGGCGGCCTTCGAGCGGATGGAGGAAAAGGTGGAGGCCCTGGAGGCCACCGGTCAGGCCGCGGCTGAGCTGGCTGAATTTGATCTGGAGAGTCAGTTCGCGGCTTTGGAAAGCGGTGGCGGCGTTGATGATGATCTCGAGGCGTTGCGCGCTCAGCTGAAGGGAGGCCAGGAAGCCGTTGCTCTCCCCGCGTCCGAGGCGTCCGAGGCCGTGAAGCCCGTGCAGGTGGAAGAGGTGGATGCCGAACTCGAAGACTTGAAGCGATCCATCGACAAGCTCTGATCAATCCGGGAAAGTCATCCGGCTTTTCATAGGATCGGGTCAACCATTTGAGTGCTGTGGCTGGAGCTGTTGCCGATTTCACCGACGCTGGTTTTGAACGTGAAGTCCTCAAGGCTTCCGGCACGGTCCTCGTCGATTTCTGGGCTGCCTGGTGTGGCCCCTGCCGACTGATCGCCCCATTGATGGATTGGGTCGCGAGCGATTACGGCGATCGCCTCAGCGTTGGCAAGCTCGAGGTGGATGCCAATCCCCAGACCCGTGACGCTTATCAGGTGCAGGGCATTCCCACGCTGATCCTCTTCCGCAACGGTGAAGTGGTGGCGCGGCATGAAGGTGCCATTGCCAAACCGCAGCTGCAGTCCTTCTTGGATGCCAACCTCTAAGCGCCTTGCCTCGCTGGGCAACGCTGTTTTTGCCCGTGTTGATGCCGCTAAGCATGCTTATCGGCTCGAGGCGTCTTCTTCGGTACGTCCAGATCTGGTGGATCTCTCCATCGGATCGTCTGACCTTCGGCCGCCCAAGGCGTTGTTGGACACCATGGCCTCAGCAGTCATGGAGTCCAGCAGCAGCTCCTATTGCCTTCAGGCCGGACTG
>NZ_JBGKDP010000256.1:0-5026 GCF_042954245.1 Parasynechococcus sp. | reverse complement strand
ATTGGAGTGCTGGTTCGGGTCGTTCGGGAGTTACTCAGCGGTTCCAGCAATGGCGGCAGGAGCAGGCCAAGCGCACCCTTGCTGCCGCCAAGCCCTTTGAGCATTTGCCGCGGCGTTTGTGGCAAGCCTTTTTGAGCCTGGCTGGCGTGGAGGCTGAGCGTCGTTGGGCAGATCTGCCGATCAAGGCGGAGCGTCAGTTGGTGGAGCTGCTTTGCGCGCAGCGATTGTCGATCCAGGGACGTGGACCCTTCGGGGAGGAGTTTGTCACCGCCGGCGGTGTCGCCTTGGGGGACGTCAACCTGGCCACGATGGAGAGCCGCCGCTGCTCCGGTCTTTACCTGGCCGGAGAACTGCTGGATGTGGACGGGATGACCGGCGGTTTTAACTTCCAGGCCTGCTGGAGCGGCGGTTGGTTGGCGGGCCAGGCCATCGCTGCAGTGATTACTGGATCTGATCAAACACGGTGAACATCGGCAGGTACATCGCCAGCAGGATGGATCCCACGATTCCGCCCACCACCACGATCATCACGGGCTCCAGCATCGAGGTGAGCACCTTGACCATGGCGCTGACTTCGTCTTCGTAGAAATCCGCCACTTTGGTCAGCATCTTGTCCATTTCGCCGGTTTCCTCGCCGATGGCCAACATGCTGAGCGCCATGTCCGACAGCACTTTTTGGTGAATGAGTGCATCGCTCAAAAGCATGCCCCTTGACGCAAAAATGGCGTCGGAAATGATTGAGTTCCCAGCAGTTTCGCTGGATATTTCCATCGACATCAAAATCGGTACTCCAGCCCGCGTCAGCGAACTGAAGATCCGGCAGAACTGAGCTGTCGCTGACAACAGAATCAATTCGCCGAAGAGTGGCAGTTTCAGCATCAGGCGGTCGATCGTTCGACGGCCCTTACGTGTCGCATAGAACCTGCTCAACATCCAAATCGTCAGAAGGATCACTTAGTGCATACAGAGCAACAGACGAGCGCAGGATTTTGCTCTGATCGACGAGTAGTTGAGTGAAGGCGGGAAGCTCCGCACTCAGCTCCTCGAAAATCCCCGCAAATCTTGGGATGAGAAACATGGTCATGCCGAGAAACACCAGGATGGCGATGGCCAGCACAGTCACGGGATAGCCCAGGACTCCCTTGATCTGGTTTTGAAGTTTGGCTGTGTCTTCCAGCAGCTCGGCTAGTCGATTGAGAGCTTCATCCAGAACACCCCCGGCTTCCACCATGGCAATGCTCAGCGGATCAAACACTTTTGGCCACTGACGCAGGGCTTTTGCCAGGGCAATGCCCTCATTGACGTCGAGGCTCACTTTGGTGAGAGCGCATTTGAACATCGGCAGCTTCTACTGCGTTGCCATCAGATCGAGGCTGCGCACGATCGGCACACCGGCATCGACCAGGGCCGCCAGCTTGCTGGCGAATACGGCCTTCTCCTTGACGCCCGGCACCTTCTCAAACAGGCGGTTGAGGTCGATCGACTTCAGACCTCCCGCGTCTGCCCCTTCGGCTTTGGCGTCCTGGATGCTTCCAGGGCTGACGGGCCGCAGGTCTTGGGTGCGAATGCCCCGACGGCGGAGCAGTTTTCTGGCTTCGCTGATGTTGGCTGCCTTGATCGTCACCGTCCGAGGTTGTCCAGTGGGACCGTCGTAGGAGGCAATAAAAGCGGCCATCGGTGCTTATCTCCCGGGTTCAGATTTCACCGATCAACCGCTGCAATTCTCCCGGTTTGCTGGCTTTGGCCATCGCCTCGGCTTGGGAGACATCACCGTTGAGCACCAGGTTTGCCAAGGCTTTTTCCAAGGTCTGCATGCCCTGTTCTCCACCCGTCTGGATTTGGGAATAGAGCTGGGCGGTCTTGCCGTCCCGAATCAGGTTGGCGGTGGCGGGTGTGTTGATCAGGATCTCTTGCGCCATTACGCGACCGAATTGCCCCTCTGCCGGGTTTTGACGCCGGCAATAGGGTCTGGGAGAAGACAGCGACCAAACTGCCCGAGAGCTGTACGCGGATTTGCGTTTGTTGTTCCGGTGGAAGACATCGACCACCCGGTCCACGGTCTGGGCGGCGGAGCTGGTGTGCAGGGTTCCGAAAACGAGATGTCCGGTTTCGACGGCACTTACGGCCAGTTGGATGGTCTCCAGATCCCGCCTCTCACCCACCAGGATCACGTCCGGGTCTTCGCGCAGAGCTGCGCGCAAGGCGTTAGCAAAGCTGCGGATGGCTTCATTCAGCTGGCGTTGGTGAACAAGACTTTTGTCGCTTTTGTTAGGTGAACTCGATTGGATCCTCGATGGTGAGGATGTGCTTGGTGCGGGTGTGATTGATGTGATCCAGCAGAGCCGCCAGGGTTGTCGTTTTGCCGGATCCGGTCGGACCGGTCACCAGCACTAGGCCGCGAGGATGTTCGCTTGTTTCCAGCACTACCTGCGGGAGGTTCAGAAGTTCAACACTTGTTGGATGTTGTTTCCCAGGGCCCGCAGACAAGCTGCATATGTTCCCCTTTGGCGGTAGACGTTGACGCGGAAGCGTGCAACGCCCTTCAGGCCGTAGGCGCAGTCCAGTTCCCAGGTCTGTTCTGGGGTCTTGCGTTGGCTGTTGTTCAGCAATGAAAAGATCAGCTTGTTGCAGTCCTCTTCGGCTAAGGGCTGATCCGTCATCGGTCGCAGTTCACCGTTGAACCGCCCTACGGCCGGTTCAACGGTGAATTCGAAGCTGTATCCCAGCAGGGTCACCATTCTAAATTCCAGTGCCAGCTGGCGGATCACATCGGTGCTGGCGCCCTTGGAGATGGCGGTGGCCATGTCCTCCTGGATCCGCAGCACCTCATAGATGCCGACGTGGCCCTTGTATCCGCTCCCCTGGCAATAGGGGGCAGACCTGTTCGTTGGGGCCGTGATGATGCGCCTGGTAAAAGGTGACATCCGCGCTTCTCGGCTGACCATCAGCCCGAAGCGGTCCAGTTCCGGTTCCTCCGGCCGGTAGGGCTCGCGGCATTGTGTGCAGACCCTGCGCAGCAGCCTCTAGGAAATGATCCCGACCATAGATGCCGACACCATGAAGGGCTCCACACCCATTTCGTCCAAGCGGGCAATGGTGCTGGGGGCATCGTTGGCGTGCAGGGTGCTGAGCACCAGGTGACCCGTCAGTGCAGCTTCAATCGCTGTTTTGGCTGTTTCGAGATCACGGGTTTCTCCCACCAGTAGGACGTCCGGTTCCTGGCGCATGAAAGCCCGCAGCGCGGTGGCGAAGTCGAAGCCTTTCTCACGGTTTACCGGGCATTGGGTGATGCCAGGCAGGGTGTATTCGATCGGGTCCTCCACCGTGGAGATGTTGATTCCCGGATCGTTGCGCTCGGCCAGAAGTGAATGGAGGGTGGTCGATCGGTCACGGTACTTGCGGCGGATGCGGCCATCCTGGGCTTGACGATGTTCGGCAATGTCCAGATCCGCCAGGATCTTGAAGCGGGACGTCACCGCTGGAACCAGGCGACTAAGGAGTGGTTCGATGTACTGCTGGAGCACACCGTCCTGGCGGAATCGCAGACGCAATCCCTTCTGCTGCGGTTCTACGTGGATGTCACTGGCCTGCATTGACATGGCCTGCAGCAGGATTCGGTCCACCAGCGTCACCACGGGAGAGGCTTCCGCATCTTTGAGGCTGGCCTCAAGGTCAATGGCGTCCCGGGCCAGTTGGGCGTCGTCGTCCTCGTCGCTCTCCAGCACCCCATCGGGGTTGAAGTCGTGGAGAAAGGACTCAGCATTCACATCGAGAGTGCCACCGGTCTCGGCTGGTGCAGGGTTGCTTGGCTGTTTTGCTGCTGGCGGGTTTGGTTCTGTCGTTGGCTGGTCCGTTTCTGTGGAGAAGGCCCGCTGCAGATCCGCTTCGATGGCGGGGTGCAGGCGGATCGTGCGATGTTGTTCTGGCAGCTGATCGATCAGCTGTTGCCATGCCTGCTCTCACTACTGGCTAGGGATCGCGATGTCCAGGTGGTCAGCACCGACTGCGATCGGCATGGCCTGAAGTGCCCGCCATTGATCTGGGCTAACGTCTGGGAGGGCGTCGTTAAGCAGGTTGCGGCTTGTCAGCAGTTGCTCTGGGCCCGGAACCGGCTGCGGCAACAGCAATTCAAGGGCGAAACGCTGCCGTGCTGTGTCGCCGGCATCGGGGGTTGGCAGCGTCAAAGTCATGGGTTGCCCGAGGTGCGGGCTTCCGCAGCTTGTGGGAGGTGAGCGTTGCCCTTCAACATGTCTGGACAGCAATCCCTGAGCGGTCAGCATGAGCGGCGACGCCTCCACCCCAGAGCAGGACCAGACTGTTGCGTCCGGTGCTGATCCAGCCACGCCGGAGTCCGCTCCTGATGCTCCAGAGGCGACGTCCGAACAGGCTCCAGCAGCTGTGGATCCGGCCGATCGGATGCAGCAACTCGAGCAGGAATTGAGCGCGTTGAAGCAGGAGCACGAGACGCTCAATAGCCAATACATGCGCATCGCGGCAGATTTCGACAACTTCCGCAAGCGCCAGAGCCGCGATCAGGACGATATACGTCAGCAGCTGGTCTGCTCGACCCTCACGGAGATCCTCCCCGTTGTCGACAACTTTGAGCGGGCCCGTCAGCAGCTGAATCCTGAAGGCGAGGAAGCCCAGGCGCTGCATCGCAGTTATCAGGGCCTCTACAAGCAACTGGTGGACGTGCTGAAACAGCAGGGGGTGGCCCGAATGGAAGTGGTTGGCCAGGAGTTCGACCCGAACTTGCATGAGGCTGTGCTGCGGGAGGAAAGCAGCGAGTTCGCTGAGGACGTGGTGTGTGAAGAGCTCCAGCGCGGTTACCACCGCGACGGGCGTGTGCTGCGCCACGCGATGGTGAAGGTATCGATGGGTCCAGGACCATCTGGTTCATCGTCAGCGCCTGCTGAGGCAGCAACGAATCAGACGCCGGAGGAGGCCTGATGGCCGACTTTTACGACCTGCTTGGCATCAGCCGGGATGTGGATCCCGACAGCCTCAAGCGGGCTTATCGGCGCAT
>NZ_JBGKDP010000255.1:0-15073 GCF_042954245.1 Parasynechococcus sp. | reverse complement strand
TCTTCACCTTACTTTGCTAGTTAAACAAGAAGCTCTGACCCGGTTTGCAGCCAAGAGCTGTCAATACCTTGAGTTGATCTTCTTTTTCTATACCCTCTGCGACTAACTCCACATCTAGTACTCTCGCCATCCAAATCACTGTTTTGATAAGAGCCTGCTCAATATCACTTTCTATTTGTTTAATGTATGACTGTTCTAACTTAATCCTCTCTACTACAATATGTCTCAGTATTGATATCGATGCGTATCCTGTTCCGAAATCATCAATTGCAAACCTGACCCATCTTTCTCAATTTATTCATATTTTTTTGCTATTTCTATATTACTTGCAAATATGGTCGCTATTGCCTCTACTTAAATCTGATTGCAATTAAGTCCCGTCACGCTTAACTGATTTAAAAATCTTTCGGGAAAGTTCATGTCCAATAGCTCTATAGTGCTCACATTGACAGATAGTTTCTGATTCTCCTCAAGTTTGAGTTGGTTCATGAAAATCTTTCTGCCAATTTTTTTGATTACTTCACTTGTGATATCTCTCACCTGGCCAGTTTTTCAGCTATCTCGATGATTGCTTCGATATCAGTTGCAATATCTTTGTATCTGAAAATGCCTCACATCCATGGATTCTGATGTTTTTGTTTACTTCTTGCTAGTAATACGCAAATTGGTTGTATTTTAACTTCGATTCCTCTATTCTTTATTGCGTTTATTAATTGCTCTTTAATAGTTTCTATTTTTATTGCCTCCTTTTTCACTGCTTCCTCGGAAATTTTGTTCTATCTCGTTCCTCTCCTTTTGTATTTATACAATGCTATGTCGGCATAATCTAAGATTGACATCGTTTCGTCTATTTGCATCTTATCAGTATATATTTCTATACTGCATTGATATTTTAACTCTATTCCTCTAGCAATAAATGGTTTTGATATTTTCTTTCTAACCTTTTCTCCCACGTAGAAATTTCTTGAATCGATTTCTTCCTTACCGCCATATCTAAATTTCGCGATGACCACGAATTCATCCCCTCCTATTCCTTCTACAAAATCTGTTCATCTCAGACATGCTTTTAATCTGTTGCTTATTTCTCTCAGATATAAGTTGCCAATTATGTATCTATTCGTATCGTTCAAGTGCTTAAAATTATCCATATCTATTACGAAAAGTGCATGACTTATATTTTTTCTCCATCTCTCAGTGCTTATCTCCTCTAGTTCGATTTCAAATAATGCTCTGTTTGCTAATCCTGTCAGATTGTCACTGAATAGCTTTGCCTCAATTGTCTTCTTCCCAATACCATTTTCATTCAGAAAAGCTTCAATTAACTTGTCTTTTTTATGCATTCCATACGCCAATCTTGAGTGCATCCTTCAAAATTACTGTTTTGAGATTCATCTTCTAGGCTAATTCCTAATGCATCACATAATTTTTTTGATACTAATGCTTTTTTCTACTCTACTCCCACCCGCCATTGCTATTTGCCTCGAATGCCATTCTTATGCTTTGTGCTGCAGTTTCTTCTAACTTTCTTTTGCTTGCTAAGCTTTCTTTCTCTTATTTATCGATTCTTTCTTCACTTTACTTTTTTATATTTCTGATTATTAATATCAGCATGAATTGAATTCCACTGCATAGGTCGTTGTTGCCATTAGTAGCTGCATTTTTATTTCCTTATATTCAGATTTTACTCTTACATTTGCCTCTATTTGACCGACAATATCATCTCTAGCTCTAATTATCACCTTAACCCTTTTTACCTTTTCTTTGTTAGTTTCTACCTGTTTCTTGCTTGCTTTGGCTACTATGTTTTTTGCCCATCTTCAAATCTATATACTTCTGTATTAATTAGTTCTTCATTTTACCTAATAGTATTTTCGATGTCTTCCCCTATTCTTCCTAAGTTGTTGATTTCTAGCAGTCTACTTAGACCTGTTGCTAGTGGCATAACTTCTCTGGCTATCTCTTCTTCTAAAACTGCTATATTTACAGCACTAAGTATTACTACTGATACCACTATTGCGCATATATGTTTTATTCTTTCCTGATATATTTGCCAGTTTAGCTTTTTCCTCTTGATTTTTTTGTTCGGTTTACGTTTTGCTCACCTTTGCTGTTTATAATTTCATCTAATCTACATCTTCCTTCTTTCTTGGCAGCTTTTTGCTGCGTAATGTTGAGATCTGGTTTTTTCTTTCTATTTCATTTTTGTATTAAGACTCCCTGTCTTCCTGCTCCTCATTTTTCTTTATTCCTATCTACCGCAATTGCTTTTAGTTTTATTTTTAAAGTGATTCCGATTTTTGTTCCTAGTTTGGTGAGATATATCTATTGTGCGAATAGATGCTTCATTCCTTGCGAGCCGTAGTGAGCAGTATTAACGGCTTCAAGAGGTAGAACTCCTTTTTCGCATAAGCTTTATCCATAGCCTGTTGTTCCTTGCTAAAGACTTTGATTTGTTTTGCCTAATGAATTCTTTTTTTGTGCTTTTTCCTTCTCGCTTTTTGCCAGTAATTTGATTTGGTGTCGATTTGTCTTGTGTTGATTCTAAGGCGATTGATCTTTGATGGAATTTCTCTTTGGGAGGCTTGCTGTTATTAAACCGCATATTTCTTAATTGGTTCTGTCTTGTTTTGGGTATGGTCAACTTAGTGAGAGTCTGTAAAATCTCTCCTTTGCACTTTTAGGCAGCGTAATCGATAAACTTCCCGGTTAACATTTTTAGGTCGGTATTCGTCAAGACATTTTCCTGAGCGGACTTCTTATTTTTTAGGTCTTTAATATATATACTCCCCAAGGATGCTGATCTAAGTCTAATCTCATCGAGTTTACAATCCAATTCTTTGTGAGGGCACCTTCTCTTGGGTTTTTTGTGTCCTTTGTGGAATTATTCTCTAAGTGCTATGTATTGATATGCTCTTCATGTTTAGCAATGGTTGATTTTCCTGCTCCTCGCTGTATGCGATGTTTAGGCATATTCCTATGTCTTTGATGGCGCTGCCAATAAAGTATTCTCTTGTTCTTCTTCTGATATTCTCGCGGTGATGTGTCAAACATCTTTTTATTGTCTCCATTAATTCTTGATATTGGCCTCAAGTTTTCGTTCCTTATTTTGTTTTTTGGCTCTTATTTGGGCAAAGTAAGTTGTCATTTTTAAGTTTTCTGTGAACTCCTAGGGGCTCTAATTGATGAAGTTTATATGTTTTTGTTTCTGATGACATCCTACTCGTTGAAACGCATGCCTGCTAATTGTTGGTGGTTATACCGCGAGTGTTTGCTTTCGGGTGAAAAATTTCGATATGGCTTATCTCCTGGTTTGTTGGTCTTAGCTGCGCTGTAGCCCTATCACTTCTCTGTAATAGGGTGTATGCCCTTACTAAGGATTGCTTGTTGATTTCAATCTAATTGCCGTGATTTCTCCAGTGAGCAGCTGAATGCTCTGCGGTATAACTTTCTGGCTTTTAGATATCCATAAGTGGAAGGTGATTCGGGGTGTAGATATTGAAATTTCTTACTCGAAAGTCATGTCGCCATCGCAATCTCTTCTCCATACAAGCAGATCCCTGGGTCGTTGGGTCCTTTGCTTACGATTGAGTCCTGGTCGGACAGGAATCCACTTGCGACGTAGGTTCCGGGAATTGGACGATAGGTTGCACGTTTGTAAGTTGGAATCGGTTGATTCCTCACAGTTTGAGGATGTCGTACGCACCGGATCCGGCGATACCCATCACCGGCAATGTTGATGTTTGCAATCGGCAAGGTCGTTGAAAGCCGTTGATGAAAACACTGAGGCTGGCTCGATCATCGCTGCATTTCTTCCAGGTTTTCAGTAGTAGGTCATTCCAGTGCTCCACAGCCCACATGTCGCTGTCAATCAGGAGCTGAAAGTCTCCCCGCTGTAAACACCCTGGGCCTGTCGTCGGGCCCAGCAAGCCGCGGCTTTTAGCTGCTTCGAACCTGATGATCTCCAGCTGCGCATGATCCGGAAACGCGCTGACTCTCCCAGTTCAGCGGGTTGTCATCAGCCAGTTGCAGGCAGATGCCGAAGTGCAGGCGCTCTGGCTGGGCCGCTCAATGGATCAGGTTGTGAAGTGTGGCCGGGAGATCCGGATCCCGGTAAGTTGCGATCTGAATAAAAATCGTGGAGCTCACCATAGTGTTGCCGCCATGCGCAGCGTCTGGCTTATTGGGCCCACATCGTGCACTCGCAGCACGGCAGCACCCGCCTGAACGCAGCGGCAGGCCACGGCAGCGGTTCCCCAGAGCCGCGCCTTGGGGCGTGGCTCGTTGAGTACGGCACCGATGAAGCGTTTGCGTGAAGGGCCGATCAGCACCGGTCGTGCTCCTGCTGTGATTTGTTCCAGATTCATTAACAGCTGCAGGTTCTGCTCGTGGGTCTTGGCGAAACCCAGACCCGGATCCCAGATGATTTGGCTCTCACGAACGCCGGCTTGAATCGCAGCTTCACTGCGCTCCAGCAACGCCTCTTTCACATCCGTCACGACATCGGCATAGGTCGTGAACCGATCCATGGTTTGGCTGTCACCACGGCTGTGCATCAGCACCACCGGACAGCCCGTATCGGCGACCACGCGCAGCAGATCGGGATCTCGCCTGCCACCACTCACATCATTGATCCAGTTGGCACCTGCTTCCAGCGCTTTGGCCGCTACCGGCGCTAGAAACGTGTCGATGGAGATCAAGGCCTCGGGGCAGCTATGTCGGATGGCTTTTAGTGCTGGTAGAAGCCGCCGCAACTCCTCTTCGGCGCCCACCTCCTCTGCTCCAGGTCGGGTGCTTTGAGCCCCCAGATCCAACACGTCCGCACCACGGCTCAGTTGCCTTTGAGCTTCAGCAAGGGCCCGTTCGCTCGCCAGAAACCGTCCTCCATCGCTGAAGGAATCCGGAGTGACGTTGATCACTCCCATCACTGCTGTGCGTTGGCGCCAATCCGGGGGCCAGCCGCCTAAATCAAGCCGCTTGGTAGTTGGCAATCCGTCCAAAGCTTTCGGGCTCCAGGGAAGCACCCCCTACCAGCACCCCGTCGATATCGCTCATGCTCATCAACTCATCAATGTTGCTGGGTTTGACGGACCCGCCGTACTGAATCACCAGGTCCGGTGAGCCCACCCAGCTTCGAATCAGACCACAGATGCGGTTGGCTTCTTCGGCTGCGCAGGTTTTGCCTGTGCCGATCGCCCAGATCGGTTCGTAGGCCACCACCAACTTCTCGGCATCGAGACCCTCGAGTCCCTGTTCGATCTGGCGGCGGATCACCCGTTCGGCTTCGCCCCGTTCGCGTTGTTCATCGCTTTCGCCAACGCAAACGATCGGAATCAGACCGTTGGACTGGGATGACTTGGCCCGGTGGTTGATCTGCTCGTCACTTTCACTGAAGTATTTCCGTGGTTCGCTGTGGCCCACGATCGTGTGAGTAACACCATGTTCCTTGAGCATCGCTGGGGAGATCTCTCCAGTGAAGGCACCTTGGCCTTCCCAGTGCACGTTTTGGCTTGATAGGCAGACGCGGGAGTTCTGGCTGAGTTCTGCCATGGTCGACAGCGCGGTGAAGGGTGGTGCTAGCACCAGGTCGCGGTCGTCAGGGGTGTCAGTAACCAATGGCAGGAAGGCTTCCATGAACTCCCTCGACTGGGCACAGGTCATGTGCATCTTCCAGTTGCCAGCGATCACCGGTCTGCGCACGCCTTGCTTCCTCATGGAGTGTGGCAGCCAACTTACGGCCTGGTCGCGTTGTCGCTCCCGACAAAGGACTCCTCCCCAGCAAGCACAACCCGATCTCCCGGGGAAAGCTGACGTCCACGCCGGGTTTCAATGCTTCCATTGACCTCCACTTCACCCATCTGAATGCGTTGCTTCGCTTCACCGCCGGTGGAGACCCAACCCTTCCATTTCAGGAACTGATCCAGCTTCATTGGAGAGAGTTCTGAGCTCACCATTGATACTGTGCCGCGATGCTGACCCCATCCCAGGCCGGATTCCGCCGGCTGCTGCCGCTGCTTCGCCCCCACCTGCGGGAACTGCTCTGGGGGGGCTGCTGCATGGTGATTTACGTCGGCAGCTTTCCGCTGCTCGTGCAGCTGGCCGGGGACTTGTTTCCCGCGCTGGGGTCGGGTGATCTTGCTCGCGTAATTCAGCTGATCGGCCTGGCGTTGCTGATCTTTGCTGTTCAGAAAATCGCCCAGTTCGGTCAGGACTCTCTTCTTGCCGGGCCTGCATTGCTGGTGATTCAGGACTTACGGCGCGATCTGTTCCATTGCTTGCAGACCGTGGAGCTGGGAGCGCTGGAGAAGCTCTCGGCTGGAGATCTCACCTACCGTTTCACCGAAGACGCAGATCGCGTCAGCGAGGTGCTGTACAAGACCATCCACGACACGGTTCCCAGCGTGCTTCAGCTCGTTGCGGTGCTGGGGATGATGCTCTGGCTCGACTGGAAACTGACGCTGGCCATCCTGTTGCTGGCGCCGGTGATCGTCTGGCTGATCAGCCTGTTTGGTGCGCGCGTGATGGCGGCCACGGAACGCAGTCAGAAAAAGGTGAGTGAACTGGCCGCTCTGCTTGGTGAGGCAATCGAAGGTTTGCCCCTAGTTCGTGCTTTTGCCGCTGAGCCCTGGCTGCAGGAACGCTTCGAGACGGAAATCGATCAGCATCGGCAGGCCCGCCACCGCACCTACAGCCTTATGGCGCTTCAGCATCCGGTGGTTGGCACTATCGAGGTGGTGGGTTTGTTTGCCGTGCTGGCCCTCGGAGCCTGGCGGATTCAGACCGGTGATCTGAGTATTGCTGGGCTGAGCAGTTATTTGACGGGGCTGATAGTGCTGATCGATCCCATTGCCCACGTCACTAACAACTTCAACGAATTCCAGCAGGGGCAGGCGTCGCTCCGACGTCTGCGTGAGATCGAGAGAGAACCTCAGGAAGCTGCTGATCCAGTAGAGGCGCAATCCATCGGTACGCTCCGAGGCGATCTGGTCTTTGATCAGGTGAGCTTTGGCTATGAACCAGCCCAGCCGGTGCTGCATCAGCTGAATCTGCGGGTGGAGGCGGGGCAGGTGCTGGCCATCGTTGGACCCTCCGGTGCGGGCAAAAGCACCTTGCTGTCGCTTCTGCTCCGGTTCAACACGGTGCAACAGGGCGAGATCCGTCTTGATGGCACTGACATCAGCCTGATGCGCGCCCGTGAGCTGCGTCAACAGGTGGCACTAGTTTCGCAGCGCACAACCGTGTTCTCCGGAACCATTGCCGAAGCGATTCGGTTCGGGCGTCGTGCGACGGATGACGAGGTGCGAGATGCGGCTCGGTTGGCCAATGCGGATGATTTCGTCCGTGCTTTACCCCGGGGGTATGACACCCAGCTCGAGGAACGGGGAACCAATGTTTCTGGTGGACAACTGCAGAGGATCTCCATTGCCCGGGCGGTGCTTGGCAATCCAGGGCTGTTACTTTTGGATGAAGCCACAAGTGCCCTCGACGCTGAAGCCGAGGCTGCGGTGCAACTCGGCCTGAAGCAGGCGATGAAAGGACGAACCGTGTTGGTGATCGCTCACCGTCTGGCCACGGTGCAGGAGGCCGATCGCATCGTAGTTCTTGAAGAAGGAGCCGTTGTCGATCGAGGAACCCATGACGAATTGATGCAGCGTGGTGGGCGTTACCGTGAATTATGCGAGCGGCAGTTCATTCGAGATCGGCAAAAGTCTTGATTCCCTCTACGATCTGGTCGCCGGTACTTCGCAATCCCGGTGATGAACGATGACTGACTCTGCAGCCAACAACCCTGTCTTGACCTTTGAGGGCAAGCGCTACGACCTCAATACGCTTCCTGATGAGCTCAAGGAGCTTGTGCGTGGCATGCAGGTTGCCGACGCTCAGCTGCGGATGCACGAAGACACCCTCAAGGTTCTGGCGGTGGGCCGTCAGAGCTTGGCCACACAGCTCAATGAAAAGCTCAAGTCCGTGACTCCGTTGCCCGATCAGGGTTGATCTCCTGCCAATAGAAAGGGGGACTCAACAGCCCCCCCTTTTTATTAATCATCGTTGTGCTCAGTCGCTGAAGCTGTAAGCCTTGGTGAGTTTGAATACCGTTCCTGAAAGCAAGATCAAGGCCACGAGGTTGGGGAGAGCCATCAGGCCATTCAGTGTGTCGGCAATCGACCAGATCACTCCGCGGTCGCCGGCGACAGCACCGATCACGACAACAGCTACCCAGGTCAGACGAAAGGGAAGCACGGCGGACTCACCGAACAGATAGGTGGTGCAGCGCTCGCCGTAGAAGCTCCAGCCGAGAATGGTTGTGAAGGCGAAGACCACCAACCCCAGGGTGACCACCACGCCACTCCCGGAGATGCCGGTGTTGAAGGCAGCGATTGAGAGGTCTGCGCCGCTCAGCTTTTCGCCCGCTGCATCGAGGATCAGATTGGCTTTGGTGGTGATGATCACCAGAGCGGTCATTGTGCAGATGATCAGGGTGTCGATGAAGGTGCCCAGCATGGCCACCGTGCCTTGGCGAACGGGATCATCGGTTTTGGCAGCCGCGTGAGCGATCGGAGCGCTCCCCAGGCCTGCTTCATTGGAGAAGATGCCTCGTTTGAACCCCATCAGCACAACCTGACCGAGGGCACCACCGGCAGCTGCTTTGCCAGACAAGGCGTTGGAAAAAATCGTGGCGAAGGCTTCAGGCACGCTCCCCAGATTTGCCAACAGCACCAGAAGGCAGGCAGCGACGTAGAGGATCGACATCAACGGAACAATGGCAGAGGCTGCCTGGGCGATGCGCTTGATGCCCCCGATGACGACAGCGAAGACCAGAGCCGCTAAAACGACTCCGGTCGCTAGCTTCGGGATGCCGATTAGGCTTAAGGCCGAAGACACCTCAAAGGCCTGAACCCCATTGCCGATACCAAACCCTGCCAACATGCCGAAGAGGGCAAACAGGCCAGCCATCCAGCTCCAGCCACTGCCGAGTCCGTTGCGGATGTAATACATCGGCCCACCCACGTGGTTGCCGTCTCCATCGGTTTCGCGGAAGTGAACCGCGAGCACTGCTTCGGCGTACTTGGTCGCGATGCCGAAGATCGCGATGATCCACATCCAAAAGACGGCACCAGGCCCACCAACGGCGATGGCCCCGGCAACACCGGCGATGTTTCCCGTGCCGATCGTGGCCGACAACGACGTCATCAGCGCTTGAAAGGGGGTGATCTCTCCTTCGGTTTGTGATTTAGCAGGACGCAGCATCATTGAGATGCCATAGCCCAGCCGTTGCAGCGGCATGAACCGCAGGCCCACCATCAAAAGGATGCCCGTCGCGGCAATCAAAAGGACGGTGGGCCATCCCCAGACGATGCTGTTGATTGGGCCATTGATGGCCTGAATGGTCGACTCGACTCCGCCCATGTCTTTTAACAGCTTTGGGCGGATGGTCTCACAGCCGGCTTGCACCGGCAATCAACTGAGAGCGATTCGAGATCTTCAAAAACGGAAGGTCTGGCTTCCGGCAGGGGTATCGCCATGGGCTTCGGTGGTCACGACACGCTCGGTCAGCACCCAGGGACCATCCCCAGGCAGAGCAGCGAAGCTGTCTTTGAAGCTGCTGCGGCCGCCCCGGGCTTCTCCCGTTGCCAGGTCGGCGTACTAACTGATGTAGGTGTGGCTAAGGTAGCCCCCACCCGTATCGGTAACATCGGTGGTGTAGAGCGTCACGACGGTGCCACCGGCTGTGAAGGTGTTCTCACCGTGGGTCTGCTCGAAGTTGCGACGCACGCGATGGATCACGACTTCCCAGAGCTGGGAATTCATCGTCTTGAGGATCTCTCCGTTTTTAATGCCTTCTACCTTGGCTTTGAGATCGGCGCCGATCTCAAACTTGCCCTCGACCTGTTAATCGCCTTGCTGCCAGATGCAGCGTCCGCGGTAGCCGGAGAATCCAGGCGCCCAGATGTAGCGGTTCTCGTAGACGCGACGGAAGTCATCACGCAGGTCGCGTCCAGGCTTAACGGGAACGGAGGCTGTCACAGCGGTTTGGTGGCTCCTGCAACCCTATCGGTGGCCTAACGCTGCATGGCGTGGACGTCCTGCAAGGCATGGATGCTGAGCCTCGGCTGTTGCTGGAGCGCTGAGATCGCCTCCACCGCCGCCCGTGCTCCCGCGAGGGTCGTCACCGTTGGCACGGCGTAATCGAGCGCTGCCCGGCGCAGGTACTTGTCGTCATGGGCCGCTTGCCGGCCGATCGGTGTGTTGATCACCAGCTGCACCTGATTAGAGCGAATCTGATCCTCGATGTTCGGGCGCCCCTCGTGCACCTTTAGCACCGATTGCACCTTTAATCCCGCGTTGGCGAGCGCCTGAGCCGTACCTGAGGTGGCCGTGACATCGAACCCGAGTTCGATCAACCGAGCGGCGATGGGCACCAGCGCCTGCTTATCGCGGTCGTGGGTGGAGAGGAACACCGTCCCCTGGGTGGGCAGCGCTTCTCCAGCGCCGAGTTCCGCCTTGGCATAGGCCATGCCGAA
Organism: Parasynechococcus sp.; assembly: GCF_042954245.1. Taxonomy (GTDB): domain Bacteria; phylum Cyanobacteriota; class Cyanobacteriia; order PCC-6307; family Cyanobiaceae; genus Parasynechococcus. The sequence continues at coordinate 4,553 of NZ_JBGKDP010000255.1, read as the reverse complement.
ACTGTCGGCGGATCCCATCACCTCTCCCGTGGAGCGCATTTCCGGCCCTAGCACCGTGTCCGCCCCGGGGAATCGCCGGAACGGCAGCACTGCCTCCTTGATCGATTGCAGCGGCGGCTTCGGTTCGCTGGTCATGCCGATGTCGGTCAGGGTTTCGCCCGCCATCAGTCGGGTTGCCAAGCGAGCCAGTGGTTGTCCTGTGGCCTTGGCGACGAAGGGGACCGTTCTGGAGGCGCGGGGGTTGGCTTCGATGATGTAGACCACTTCCGAGCCATCGGTGTTGCGCTGCACGGCGAACTGAAGATTGATCAGACCCCGCACCTCGAGGGTTTGCGCCAGGGAGCGACTCCAATCGCGAATCGTGTTCAGTGCCGCCTCGCCTAAGGAGACCGCGGGTAAGCAGCAGGCTGAGTCTCCGGAATGGATTCCCGCCGGTTCGATGTGCTCCATCAGACCACCGACAATCACAGTACCGGTGTGATCGCAGAGGGCGTCCACGTCCACTTCAACGGCATTTTCGAGGTACTGGTCAATCAGCACTGGATGGTCTGGCTCCACCTGCACGGCTTCGCGCATGTAGCGGTTGAGTTCCTCTTCGTCGAACACCACCTCCATGGCCCGTCCGCCCAACACGTAGGAGGGACGCACGACGACCGGGTAGCCCACTCTCGTTGCCACGGCCCGTGCTTCCTCCTCACTGCGTGCCAAGCCATTGCGGGGTTGGCGGATGTTCAGATCGCGGAGGATGGCTTCGAATTGTTCGCGGTCCTCGGCCCGGTCGATCGATTCAGGGGAGGTGCCCCAGATGCTGGTGCCGGTGGCGCGCCCCTCATCACTATCCAGCCAGCGCAGCAGAGGAATCGCGAGTTTCAGAGGCGTTTGTCCACCGAACTGCACCACCACGCCATCGGGACGCTCCGCTTCGATCACATTGAGAATGTCCTCCAAGGTGAGCGGTTCGAAGTAGAGGCTGTCGCTGGTGTCGTAATCGGTGGACACCGTTTCCGGATTGCTGTTCACCATCACCGTGGTGATCCCTTGATCCTGCCCTGCAAAGGAGGCATGGCAGCAGCAGTAGTCGAATTCGATGCCCTGCCCGATTCGGTTGGGTCCACCACCGAGGATCATCATCTTGCGGCCGCCCTCGCGGCGACTCACCTCGGATGAAGCGGGAAGGGGCTTGAGGGATCCGTCGGCCTGCAAGGTCTGCAAGGGACGCTCGTAGGTCGAGTAGTGATAAGGAGTGGAGGAAGCGAACTCCGCTGCGCAGGTGTCGACGGTTTTGAAGACGGCGCGAACATCGAGCTGATGACGCCGCTGACGCACCGACAATTCGTCGCTGTTGGTGTGCCAGGCGATCTGTAGGTCAGAAAAACCCAGCTGCTTGGCTTCAAACAGGCCGTCGGCATCCAGCTGATCCAGGATTTTGCCCTTGATCAGCCTTGCCTCCGCCTCAATGATCCGCCGCAGTTTGGCAAGGAACCAGGGGTCAATCCTGCTAATCCGATGAATCTCCTCATCGCTGCGTCCGCGTACCATCGCCGTTCGCACGCTGAGGATGCGCTCTGGAGAGGGGGTCCTCAGCTGGCGATCCAGCTCACCATCAGTGAGCTCCGGTTCCTCCCGGTCGCCTCCCCATCCCGAAAACCCCGTTTCCAGGGATCGCATGGCTTTCTGGAACGACTCTTCGAAACAACGACCGATGGCCATCGCTTCGCCCACCGATTTCATTGAGGTAGTGAGCACGGCCGGGCTGCCTCGAAATTTTTCAAAGGCGAAGCGCGGGATTTTGGTGACGACGTAATCAATGGTCGGCTCGAAGCAGGCAGGCGTCTTGCCGGTGATGTCGTTGAGGATTTCATCGAGGGTGTATCCGACGGCGAGGCGAGCGGCGATCTTGGCGATCGGGAAGCCTGTGGCCTTGCTAGCCAAGGCCGACGATCGGCTCACCCTGGGATTCATCTCGATCACCACAACGTCGCCGTTGTCGGGATTGATCGCGAACTGGATGTTGCTGCCGCCCGTTGCGACACCGATCTCCCGAATGATGGCGATCGACTGGTCGCGCAATCGCTGGTATTCCCGGTCCGTGAGGGTCTGGGCCGGAGCCACCGTGATCGAATCCCCCGTATGCACCCCCATGGGATCGAGGTTTTCGATGCTGCAGACGATCACGACGTTGTCCGCCAGATCACGCATCACCTCAAGCTCGAATTCCTTCCAGCCCAGGAGCGATTGCTCGATCAGGATCTGAGACACCGGACTCGCCTCAAGCCCGCTCTTGCAGATTGCTGCGTAGTCCTCGGGGTTGTAGGCAATGCCCCCGCCACTTCCCCCCAGGGTGAAGGCGGGCCTGATGATCCGGGGGAAACTACTGATCGCGGCTCCGACGGCTTCGGCCTCTTCTTGGGATGAGGCAATGCCCGAAGGGCAGACCTTCACCCCGATGCGCTCCATGGCCTGCTTGAACAGCAGACGGTCTTCCGCCTTTTGGATCGCTTTGAGGTCGGCACCGATTAACTCAACGCCAAAGCGTTCGAGGGTGCCGTTTTCCGCCAGGGTGACCGCCAGGTTGAGGGCGGTCTGCCCGCCCATGGTCGGCAGCAGAGCATCGGGTCGTTCCTTTTCGATCACCCGGGTCACGACGTCCGGCGTGAGCGGCTCGATGTAGGTGCGGTCCGCCATCTCCGGGTCAGTCATGATCGACGCCGGATTGGAGTTGATCAGGATGACTCCATATCCCTCGGCTCTGAGGGCCTTGCAGGCCTGGGTTCCGGAGTAATCGAACTCACAGGCCTGGCCGATCACGATCGGACCAGATCCCAGCAGGAGGATGCGACGCAGATTAGACCGCCTCGGCATGGGAAATCGTCCTTGGCCAAACAGATCAAGCCTCTCACGCGGCCTTGCCCCGAACGGGGGACTTGGCCTCGCTACGGTGAAGGGAGATCAGCACCAGAGTTGCAATGAGTGAGCTCCAGCGCCTGAAGGGGCTGCTGCCACCGGAAATGCAGAGCTGGGTGTTTGTGGAATCAGCTGCTGCAGCCGATCCTCCATTGATCACCCTTGAGGAAATCGGCCGGGATGAAGTGGAGATTCAGGTGGATCTCGACGAATGGGACTCCCTCGCGTTGGATCATCGCAATTTGCTGTTCTGGCATGAGGTTGGTCGGATCCAGAACGACACGATTCCCCGGGACGGTTGGGAGATGGCTGCTCTGGCCATCGGCCTCGGTGGTGCCATCGGTGAGTTGTGGGTTCAAGACGGCCTGCTCCTATTGATGGCCCTCGGTCTGTCCGGCTTTGCGGGGTATCGGCTCTATCTCAAGAAGAATTCTGAAAAACGCCTGCAGGACGCCATCAGCGCCGACGAGCGTGCGATCGATCTGGCCTGCCGATCTGGGTACAGCGTGCCGAACGCCTATCGGAGTCTTGGGGGCGCGTTGAAGGAGCTGGTCGAAAAGACCCGTAAGAAGCGCCGCCGCAGCTACTACGAAGACCGTCTCGAGGCGCTGCGCAAGAGTGCCAGCAAGGCCAGAGCTGAAATGGCCCAACAGGAGGGCTCACGCAGCTCCGTTACCAGCGAGAACGTTTATGGATAGCGAAAAGCTTGCTGAATTGGTGGCCGATGCCTGCGATGACCGCAAGGCCACTGATATCCGCCTGATCCGCGTCGATGAGGTGTCCAGCCTGGCTGATTGGATGGTGATTGCCAGCGGTCAGTCTGACGTTCAGGTGCGTGCAATTGCCCGGTCGGTTGAAGACTGCCTGGAGACTGAGGCAGACCTGCTTCCCTTGCGCAAGGAAGGGCTGAATGAGGGGCGCTGGGCTCTTTTGGACTACGGCGATGTGATCGTCCATGTGCTGATGCCCGATGAGCGCGGCTACTACGACCTTGAGGCGTTCTGGAGTCACGGTGAAAGCCGAACCTTCTTACGGTCGGTGAAGTAGCCGCTTGCCCAATGCCAGAAGCGGTGTCCTGCCCCGTTCCACCGGAGCAGCGGCCTCTTGAGGAATTTCAGCAGCTCTGCGAGTCATGGTTCTTCTCCTGGCCAGCGGGTCAGGAACCTTGCCTGAGACAACGCCTTGCGGGCTTCTGGCTGCTGATGCTGCCGGTGTGCAGCCTGATCGCCAGTGGGAGCTGGACCTTGAAGCAGGATCCGCCTCGGCTCCTGGCAGCCGCCGCTGTGGCAGCTCTTGTCCTCCCCCTGCTGTTGCTGGTGCGGCAATGGCTGGGCTGGACTTACGTCATGCAGCGGCTTCTGCGTGAATCCGTCGACTATGAGGAATCCGGCTGGTACGACGGGCAGATCTGGGAAAAGCCCCTGTCCTGGCGGGAACGGGATCTGCTGGTGGCCCGTCATGAGGTTCGCCCGATCCTTGGTCGTCTGGGACGAGCTATGGCCACCTCGGCGGGTTTGATGCTGGCCGGTGCCAGTCTCTGTCAGGCTCTCTGAATCAATCGGGGTGTCCGATGACTTTGCCCTCGGGCTTCAACCCTGCAGCCCGTTCTGGGTCAGCCCCCCTGGAGGTCTGCTTGCGGCGCGGATCGA
>NZ_JBGKDP010000254.1:0-7115 GCF_042954245.1 Parasynechococcus sp. | reverse complement strand
ATCGGGCCTCGATGAATGCCTACGCCGAGATGCTTCAGGCCCAAGGATTCACCGTATTGCGGATCCTGCAGGGGCAGGCGGCCAGCACCGCTGAGATCCTCGGGGTTCTGCTCGATCAGGGCTACCGCTCCTTTCATCTGGCGGATCCGGTGGACGAAGTTCTGACTCGACGGATCTCCGCCTTCGCATCACGCCACGACTGCGGTCTGGAGATCGTCGCCACCCCGATGCTACTCACCCCAGAGGCCGTCATCGACGACCATTTCGCCTCCGGCAAGAAGCCTCTGATGGGTCGCTTCTACGAGATGCAACGCAAGCGGCTGGATCTGTTGATCAATCCGGATGGTGGCCCTGTCGGCGGCCGCTGGAGTTTCGATGCCGACAATCGCAAGAAGCTCCCCAAGGGAATGCTTGTTCCAGAGCCTCCGGCCGAACGATCGAGCGGTTCGATCGCCCTCGTCGAGGCTGCTCGGCAGCAGCTCATCGAGGAGGGGGTGGCCGGCATCGGCAGCTGGGACGGGTTCCATTACCCCGTCACCCATAGCGATGCAGACCGTTGGTTGGATCAATTCCTCGAACAACGATTACGCCGGTTCGGGGCTTACGAAGATGCGATCAGCAGCCAGCACCAGGTGATGTGGCACAGCGTGCTCACGCCGATGCTGAATATCGGTCTACTCACGCCACAGCAGGTGCTGGATCGAACGCTGGAACGCGCCGAGGCCGGTGACATCCCCCTCAATTCATTGGAGGGATTTCTGCGTCAGATCGTTGGCTGGCGGGAGTTCATGGCGGCGATGTACCGGCGCCATGGGGTGGAGATGCGCAACGGCAATTTCTGGGGCTTCGACGACCGAGCGATCCCCTCCGCCTTCTATACCGCATCCACGGGTCTGGCCCCGATCGATGACGCCATCAACCATGCCCTTGAGACCGGTTATTGCCATCACATCGAACGCCTGATGCTCCTGGGCAACGTGATGCTGCTCTGCGGATTCCATCCAACCCGGATCTACACCTGGTTCATGGAACTGTTTGTGGACGCCTACGACTGGGTGATGGTGCCCAACGTCTACGGCATGAGTCAGTTCGCCGATGGCGGCATCTTCACGACCAAGCCCTATCTCTCCGGCTCGAACTATGTACGCAAGATGTCGGACTACCGCCAAGGGGAGTGGTGTGACACCTGGGATGGCTTGTTCTGGACGTTCATCCATCGCCATCAGGACTTCTTCCGGCGCCAATACCGGCTGGCGATGATGGCCTGCAACCTGGATCGCATGGCACCCGAGGTTCTGGTGGCCCATCAGCGTCGAGCCAGCGATTTTCTTGACGCTCTTACCTGAACCCTGCGTAAGGTCGCTCCAGTTCAGTTGTGTTGATGACATTTTCGCCCGAGGCCTACCTCTGGTTCAAGACCCTGCACATCGTTGGGGTTGTGGTGTGGTTTGCGGGCCTCTTCTATCTGGTGCGTCTATTCATCTACCACGTTGAAACCGAGGAACTGGCGCCGGAACTGCAGCAGCCGTTCCGGGATCAGTACACCTTGATGGAGAAACGTCTCGCCAACATCATCACCACGCCCGGGATGGTCGTGGCGGTGTCGATGGCCATCGGGCTGCTGCTGGCCCAGCCCTCCTGGCTTCAGCAGGGCTGGATGCACGCCAAGCTCGGCTTTGTGGCAGCCCTGCTGGCTTATCACGTGTTCTGCTATCGGCTAATGGGCCAACTCCACGCCGGCACCTGTGCCTGGTCAGGCAAGCAGCTGCGCGCCCTCAATGAGCTGCCCACACTTCTTCTGGTGATCGTGGTGATGCTGGTGGTGTTCAAAACACAGTTCCCCACAAGCACAGCAACCTGGTTCATCGTCGCCCTGGTGATGTTCATGGCAGCGTCAATTCAGTTCTATTCCCGTTGGCGCCGTTTGCGGGCCGAATCCTCCGCGAAAGCCTGAGATGACCCACCCCCTCAAAGCTGTTCTCGAACAGGTAGGACCGTCGAGCTGTCCCACCACGCACAACTTTCACTGCCATACCGTCTGTAGTGACGGCAGCCTCGAACCGTTGGAGCTGATTCGGCAGGCCACCGAGCGGGGGCTCCAGCATCTTGCGGTGACGGATCACCACAGCAGCCATGCCCACCGAGAGATTCAAGCTTGGCTGGATCAGCAGCGCACCACCGATGTTGAGGTCCCCACGGTCTGGAGCGGCATTGAAATCAGCGCACTGCTGAAAGGGTGCCTCGTTCATGTGCTCGCCCTTGGCTTCGAGCTCAACCACCCTGCGCTTCAGCCCTACAACCGTGGTGATGCTGTCGTCGGTGAACTGCTAAGGGCTGAGGCGGTGGTTAAAGCCATCCACGATGCCGGTGGATTGGCGGTGTTGGCCCATCCCGCTCGCTATCGCCTTCGCCATGACGTGTTGATCGATGAGGCCGCTCGGCTCGGTTTCGATGGAGGTGAAGCCTGGTACGACTACGAGATGCAACCAACCTGGTCCGCCAGTCCGTTGATCTGTGAGTCCATCGATCGTCAGCTGAGCAACCTTGGCCTTTTACGTACGTGTGGCACCGATACCCATGGAATTGACCTTTGCAGCCGCTAAGTTCATTCCATCTCAGTTCCGGTCGACATGGGCTTCTTGGATCGTTTGCTGAAAAAGGATTCCGCAGATTCCGACTCCACGATTCAGCCGCGCAAGCCAGCGAAGCAGAAGCCAGCCGAGTTCTTCCTTGATGCTGATTCCTCCTCGTCCCTGGGTGATGTGAATTACATGCGTGAGTCGAAGACGATTCGTCACACCTTCCCCGGCACGGTCGACAGCCCCGGAACCAAGGAGCAGATCATGGAGGTGGCTGCTGAAACCGAGAAGCTCGAAAAGCGCAGCGAAGGCCTCGGCGGTGTGGTCAAGAAGGAAGAGTCCATCAACCTCACGGCCGGCATCCCCAAACCGGTGAAGAAAACCTTCGCTGAGCAAGTCAGCACCGAGGAGATGAGCAAGCGCCTCAAGGGCATGGCCATCACGGGTGTGAACACCCCCGCTCCCGCAGATGCTGCTCCCCTCGGCCGTAAGGAAGAGCTCAATCCCAAGGAGGAACCGGTGGCCAAGGCGGGTTCCGCTGCGCCGTCCTCAAAGCCGGGATCGATCGATCCCTTCCGTCAGATGGTTCGCGACCTCAATTAAGTAGGGCCCCGTTCAATCTGGGCTTCGCTGCTGTTCACCAGCTGTTGCAGGTGCAGCAGCTGTTCATCCGTTGCTGACGTCCAAAGGCCTCGATTCGAGGCCTCCAGCAGTCGTTCGGCCATGTCCCTGAGCACCCAGGGATTGCTCGCCTTCAGGAAGTCGAGAATCCGCGACTGGCTCAGCCACTGTTCACACAGCGCGCCATAAGACCAATCAGGGACCCGATCGGTGGAGGCGTCGTAGGCGAACAGGTAATCAAGGCTGGCCCCCATCTCGAAGGCACCTTTGTAGCCGTGCTTCATCATTCCCTCGATCCAACGGGGGTTGAGCATCCTGCTGCGCATCACCTTGTCCAGTTCCTTTTCGAGCCGGTGCAGGCGAGGCCGTTCGGGGCGGGAATGGTCTCCGAACCACAGCTGCGGACGTGCTCCTGACACTTCTTCCACCGCGGCACTGAGGCCCCCCTGGAACTGGTAATAGTCGTCTGAATCGAGCAGGTCGTGCTCGCGGTTGTCCTGGTTGTGGAGCACCACCTGCACCCTGCCCAGGGCTTGCTCCAGGCCGGAACGATCAAGGCTGGGGGTGGCGGCGGCGTCGTACGACCACTGGCTCCAACTGAGGAAGGCCTGGCCAAGATCTGCTCGGGATTCCCATGCGCCACTGTCGATCAGGGCTTGGAGACCGGCTCCATAGGCACCGGGGGCGGATCCATAGATGCGGCCCTGGGGGCCCGCTTGACGGGTGAGCTCGGCCAGGGAGTTGAGTTCATCGGGTTCATCGAGAGCTGCAACCATCGACTGGGCCTGATGCACCCAGCTCACCAACTGGGGAAAGGCATCGCGAAACAGCCCCGAGATGCGCAGCACCACATCCACCCGTGGTCGCCCCAGCAAGCGGGCTGGAATCACCTCCAGGTCCACCAACCTTCGGGTTGATCCATCCCACACCGGTCGAACACCGATCAGGGCCAGCAGCTGGCCGATGTCTTCTCCGCCATTGCGCATCGTGGCCGTTCCCCAGACCGATAACGCTAGATGGCGCAGCGGCTCCCCCTGCTCCAGCAGATGGAGATCCAGCAACTGCTCCGCCGAGCGTCGCCCCAGGTCCCAGGCGGCTTCCGTGGGTAAGCCCCGCAGATCGACGGAATAGAAATTCCGGCCTGTGGGCAGCACATCGGGGCGACCGCGACTCGGTGCCCCTGAGGGGCCCGCTGCGATGCGCGCCCCCTGAATACCCCGCAGGAATGCCTCTTTCTCGGCTGCGGCACAGCTGTTCAAGCGGGGCCAGAGGTCGTCGCGCAGATTCAGCAGGCATGGATCCTCCGGGTTCCAGGTCCGGAAGGGTTGCGCCAGCCCGTCGACCTGTTCCCCATGGATCATCTGCCGGATCAACAGCAATGCCTGAAGTTCCAGCCACGCGCAAGCATCCCCCACCCGTCGGCAGTTCGAGTCGCACAGCAGCCTCAGCCGGGTCTGGTCTGCCTCCGAGAGCTTGTCGCCTTCGTCCTGCTGCCAGGGATCGAAGCCCAGACCTGCCTGCAGGGCCATGGCCTGCAGCAATCCTGGCTGCCCCTGCCTGGGGGGGCGGGCCAGCGCAACCAGAAGTTCATCGGCGGCTTCTGCCGACGGCGCAACACCGAACCGATGCAGACCTGTGCGGATCTGCGATTCCTTGAGCTCGCAGAGATAGGTCTCCGCCTGATCCAGACAGGTCTCCAGAAGCTCCGGTTGTCGGCGAATCTCCTCTTGGCTGGGGATTCCGGGCCAGTTAAGGGACAGCAAGCTGGCATGCACCGCCTGTTCCAGCACCGAGGCCCGCTGCCCTCCCAGCTGCCGCACCTCCACCAGTTCATCCAGCAGGCCCTCCAACCGTTGCAGTGGTCCGTGCAGCCCAGCCCGCCCCAAGGGCGGTGTGAGGTGATCCAGCACCACGGCGTGACTGCGTCGCTTGGCCTGGGACCCTTCGCCGGGGTCGTTGACGATGAAGGGGTAGAGATGGGGGATGGGGCCAAGGGCCAGCTCGGGACCGCAGGCATCGCTTAACCCCACCGACTTGCCCGGCAGCCATTCCGCACTGCCGTGCTTGCCCACATGCAGCATCACCTGGGTTCGATGTACGTTGCGCAGCCAGAGATACTGGGCCAGATACCGGTGCGGTGGCGGCAGATCCGGTGAGTGGAGATCCGCGATCTGGTCAGCGTCATAGCCGCGATCCGGCTGGATCAGCACCACCACATGACCGAAGCGCAGGCCGTGAATGGCAAACCCCTGATTTGGATCCAGATCGCAGGCGGCCTCTGGAGGTCCCCATCGGGATTCGATCAAGCGTCGAGCCGGCTCCGGAACAGTTCCCCACCACTTCTGATACGTGGTGAGGGGCAGATGATCCAGCGGTGGGCGGTGCTGTCCATCCGGTGCATTGGTGCGACCGGACAACAGCTGTCGCATCAAGCCATCGCCTGAAACCGGCAAGGCCTCCGTGCCCAGGTCATGGCCGGCGTCCGTCAGCCAGCGGAGCATCCGCGCCGTGCTGTCCGGCGTATCAAGGCCAACCCCATTGGCCACACGGCCATCGCGCACGGGGTAGTTGGCCAACACCATCGCCATGCGCCGCTCGGCGCATGGGGTCTGGCGCAGCTCAACCCAGCGGCGGCTGTGCTCGGCCAGCCAAGCGAGTCCCCGTGAATCCGGCTGCAGGTAGGGAATGGCCGTGGCTAAAGGTCCGGTGGTCTGCCGGTAGTCCCGAAAACCGCAGGGCCGCGTGGTGATCCGGGCATCCAGCTCTGGCATCACCACCTGCAAAGACAGATCCATCGGATTCAGCCCCTGGCTGCTCTCCAGCCACTGGGCCCTGCTGCTGCTGCTGCTGAGCAGTTGCAGCACCGGTCGATTGAGCCGATCCCAGAGGGGGCTGCCCAAGCCAGCCTGTTCGGCCTGCACCGAGGCAAAGGACGTGCCGGCAATCACGAGCTCAGCTTTTTGCTGTTTCAACAGGTCGTAGACGCCGGCCTGCACCGCCGGGTCTCTCAAGCTGCTGACCCAGAGCAGACAGGGACGCAGTCCTTCTTGCCGCAGTGCGGCTGTGAGTGCATCCGCCAGGGACAGATCTCCGGCCTGAAACTGAGCCCGATAGAGCACCACGCCCACCGCGGCTCCCGCTTCATCTCCCCAATCCCAGGGCATTGGATCAGGGCAAGGCACCACAGCGATGCTGTCGGGTGATGGGGGCTTGCCCTCCAGCAGAGCCTCGAGAGCTCCTAGGAACTGCCCCATGTTGTCGATGCCGCCTTCCCGAAGAAGTGCCGACAGCTGATCCGCCAGTTCAGGGCTGCAGGATCCCAGCCCGTGCAGTTCGTTGCTCTGATCGGCGGTTCCGGCAAGGACGATCAGTTGCCGCTGTGTCGCTTCGGTGCACCAGCGCTGCAGTTGCTCCAGGCCGTAACTCCAGTGCCCACGGCTGCCGAGAAGGCGCACTGCAATCAAGGACGCCGCTTGGGCGGTGGTGTCGAGGTAGTGGTCCAGCTGCGCTGGGTGGTCCAGGCAGCTCAGGGGCAACGCCCGAATCCGCTCGTTCCAGGCCGGGTTATTCGACAGGCTGGCGTCGAGGCAGCTGATGTCGGTACCTGCGCTGGTGAGGAACAGCACATCCGCGCCCGGCTGCTCCACGAGCACCACATCTTCCGGTGGGTCCAGACCCGGACAGGTGGCAAGGCGATGCATGACCCCATTCTCCGTGTTGCGGTGCGCGGTGGTGAGAAGATTCAGCGATCGGATCCATCACGGTGATGCATCAGTTCCTGCCCTATGCCTGGTTCCAGGGCCAGTGCGTCCCCTTTGAGGAGGCCAGGATCTCCATTGCCACCCATGCCCTGCACTACGGCACCGGTGCCTTCGGCGGCATGCGCGCCATTCCCGATCCCCAGAACAGCAACAC
>NZ_JBGKDP010000253.1:0-4234 GCF_042954245.1 Parasynechococcus sp. | reverse complement strand
TCGGGGCTGGGGTGCCGATGGGGCGATCGTGGGCAGTGCACTTGTGAAACGGATTGCGGCAGCATCGCCCGGAGAAATTGCTCAGGAAGCTGGTCGTTTTTGCGCTGAGTTGCGTGCCGCTGCCGATGATCAGCCCTAAGTGGCTGCCATCCCACTCAAGGCATGAAAAAAACCGGCATTGGCCGGGGTTGCACTGCTTTCGACCGTTAAATCACTCGTCGTCTTCGTCCGTGGTACCCACCGGCGTCAGACGCATTTATTGCGACCCAGTTTGATTTCAAATTCATCTCTCCGGTTTCAGTTCAAGTAGCACTATGTAAGCCTTGTCGATGAGCAGATCGCCGTTGCTGTGCACAGTGGCCACATATCTGAGCTTGCGGCCGCTTTTGCCCACGCCGCCAACACCACCCGCGCCAAGAGTGATGCCTTTGGCCTCCAGCAGTGCTTCGTAAAAAGTGGTGAAATTCAGACGCTCACTACCATCCTTTTTATTGGAGACATAGCCACAGGCACGAACAAGATCAGACTTGCTGACGTCACCCAGTTCTTTGACTTTATTAAAAAAGTCGCTCCCAGTGAGCATCGCTTTCGAGAGATATCAATCTTCATAATATGGCCTTTGTTCGAGTTGCTATGCCATCATTTTCACTGAAAAGTTCCGCGTTATTTCATCCTTTGTTATGGCACGTTTCGTCTTGTGGGGCACTTGCTGCACGGATGCTCTTGTGAAGCGTGCTCCTTATCGTGATGAGCACCTCGCTCGTCTTCAAGGCTTGAAAGAACAGGGAACGCTGATCACACTTGGTCCCACCGAAGCAAGCACCCACGTTTTCGGGATCTTCGAGGCCGACAGCATCGACGTCGTTCGCAAGCTGGTTGAGGACGATATCTATTGGAAGCAGCGAATCTGGACGGCGCTCGAGGTTTATCCCTGGGTCCAGGCGTTCTGAGCCTGCGTCAGGACCCATTCAGCCACGAGCTGATCTCCATCGCTCCCGAGAACGTCGGCGTAACCGCTCATTTGGCCTCGCCCTTCCCGGGCGATGGCTGCGATGGCCGCCACCGTTGCGATCTTCTCACGCTCGAGGGCCTTTAGCTTCAGGTTTTTCCCCCGGCGAATGATGTTGCCACCGTTGATGTGGCATCCCGCGCAATGCTGTTCGAACAACAGGGCGCCTGGGCTGGCGTCCGGCCCGGCAGCAAGCGATGCTGCGGCCTTTCCAAGGTTCAGGAGCAGAACAAGAAACACACCAAGGCAGCAGCTCAGGAGGTTGCTCAGCACAGGAATGGTGTGGCTTGGATCAGTCTGCTTGAGCAGGTGATGCGTCCTTTTGGTACCGCTGGATCAGTTCATCGGGAGAGCGGTAATCCTTGGGAAGCGAAGTGTGCAATCTGTTGAGGTAATCCCAGCAGACCGTTCGGCGAATGGCATTGAGGTCGCGTCCATCGGCAACAAGGCGACGCAGGGCTTGGCAGTAGGTCGAGAATCCACCTTCCAGATCTCCGATGTTGAGTGCCTTGGTTGCAGATGGCATGAAACAGAAGGTCAGGATCTTCTGACTTTTGCGTCGATCCCGTGATTGGTCTGTTGCCAGGATCACTGTTGGAGCTGTGCGGTCGTCCTATGGCGGAACAGGATCTGATCCGTTTCCTCAGCAAGATCTCTCAACTTCAGTCCCTTGCGGACCGTGTGCAGCAGGACCCCAGCAGCCGAGAACGGCTGGCGGCTTGTGCGGACCACAACCAGGTTGTTCAGCTGGCCCAAGCCTGGGGGTTCGACATCGGTCGGCGCTGGGGTGAGCGTGACCATGGGCCGGGAGGAGAAGCCAACCTGCTGGCGACTCCCTGCCCTCCTCCGGGTGCGGAATCAACCCAGGTGTTGGTGTCTGCCGAAACATGGAGACTGCTGTTGATTGCATCCAACGGCTACCGCTCTCCCCGTGACGAATGGATGGATCAGTTCGATCACGAATGGGTGCTTGTGTTGCGGGGGAGTGCCTGTGTTACGCTGCAGAACTCCGATCGGATTGTGGATCTCAGCCCTGGGGATCATCTTTTGCTTTCGCCCCATCAACGCCACCGGGTGGAGCGCACCGACCCCGATCCTGGAACCCTCTGGCTGGCCTTGCACTGGGGTGCTGCTTAAAATTGTCGAGGCAAGACACTCCCACGATGGGGCGTGGAGCTCCCAAAAGGCAATGAGCACGACAGCTGACTGCTGTCGGTCGCATCGTTGAAGAGAGTGAGTGTATCGAGCTCGGAGGAGCCCATGATTGCCGACACCCCACCTGAGCAAACCCCAGAAGCAGACTGACTTGCTGGTCCCTGCTCCAACAGTTTCCACCCATTCGTAAGCGATTCGTCTAGCGCGACAATGAAGAGCGTCAAGCCAGTCGACTCCCCTCTGCATCGTTCGTAGGTGCCCTGCAGGAGAGCCGCTTCACATCTGGACCCGATGGCCCCAGGGTGCCTTGAGCCAGACGCTTCGACCTTCCTGTCTCAGTTCCATTGTCTGGAGGAGATTTTCCAAGGCATCAGACACTGAAATTGAGGTCGATTACCATGCACAAACGAGTAAGTTAGGCCGTCTTTCCATCGGGAAAGGTGGCCTTCCTTTCGGTCCGTCAACCTTCAGTCCTGGTAATCAAGCTTGGTGGCTGATTCTCTACGTCCCAGTTGCTTGCGGGAGGGAGTGGCGTTGGCACGCTTGACCAACCAGTAAGCGGCTGAAAGTGAGACGACTGCGATCCCAAGGCCCACCAGAAGCTGGGGTTTGTTTTCAGCACCGGAGGGCAACACGATCACCTTTCGAGCCACAGCCGTCAGCGCGGTGACCAGAACCAGTTCAATCTGCACCACGTGGCGTCTCAGGTAACAGGTGATGTTTTGCAGCACCTCCAGCGCGATCAAAACGGTGAGCAGATCGCCGAGGATCTTGATCAGGTCATCGCCCAACCACGTCGCCGCTGACCCAGTCAGCAACTTGGAGCCCAAGGAAACCATCAACTGGATGATGGCGGCGCTGATCACCACAGCCGTGATCAGGGTGAGCAGTCGGGCTACTTCACGCTCACCAGCATCAACAAAGGCGAGGAAACTTCTCTTGGAATGCGTGGGTTCGCTCACGGGGGTCAGTCGTGGAAGGGGTTGTAGTAATGGCGAGCTTTGGTGTCGCTGGCCGGGTTGACCACCTTGGTGTCGGAAGTGACCGAGCCATCCTCTGCCGTGACGCAATCGGCTTCAATTTTGCTGTCTTTGCCCGTGGCGCTCCCCGATCCCCGCAGCCACCCCTCGGTTTGCGCAAGGGCCGATGAGGCGCTGAGGAGTTGATTTCGCGTCATCGGGGCGATATCTGAGCCACCACTTTGCCCGTGTAGGCCCCTAATCGGTGCAGTCGTCCCGAATTTCCTGCAAAAGCAGATCAAGTTGCCCGAACGGATCGTCCTCGGCTGTTGCGACACTGGCACCCTCGCTTGAAGGCTGGCCATGCCATTCGGCTTCAACGCTGCAAAGCCGATCAGCTAGTCCAGCCAGTCCACGCAGTTTGTGCTCGCGCTCCAGCACCTCAAGCAGGGCGGGCATTCGGGTCGACACAGCGCGCAAGTTTCGACGCAGGTCGGCCTGAGTGCGCCCTTGCTGCTTCAACCAGTCCTTCAGCAGCAGAGTGAGATTCGCTTCAAATTCAGGGGTCCAGCCAGACATTGATCAGCGATTCAGTGCGCCAGGGGAAACCAGCGATCCAGTTTGCGGCGAGCTCGCATCCGGATGGCTGGAGTGACGTGATTGCTCCACAGACCCACCATGGCCGTAAGCGCCACCAGATCATCACTGAAACCGGCCACCGGTAGCAGGTCTGGAATTAGGTCGGCGGGCATCAGTAGATAGCTCAGGGCAGCGAGCATCGTCAGCCGCGCGGCTAGAGGGCATCTCGGGGTCAAGTACCAACTCCAGGGCTTCCAGGGCTGGGGCGGCAAGACCCCTGCCGGCCCGCTGCAACAAACGCAGCAGCAGGATTTCGTCGATCACCTCCCGTTCAAGCACGTCAGCTTCAACGGTGGTACGCGCAGCCTGGTCAGTCATGCGGAGGAAACCGGTTGGATCCACTCTCTCCAGTTTCTCAGTAGAATGCCAGCTGGACGAGCCGACGTTCAGGGTGTGGATTCCACGAGTCCGCTTTGAATTCCCGCCTTGCGCAGTTTGCGCAGGGCCCGCTGCACAACCTGACGGCAATACT
>NZ_JBGKDP010000252.1:0-5023 GCF_042954245.1 Parasynechococcus sp. | reverse complement strand
ATCAGGGGTTGCAGAATTCCAGCGATCAAGGTTGAAGGGCGACGCATCAACTGGAGAAACAAGCGCCGGGTGAGGGCAAACGTTTCCTGGCTGAGCTCGGCGAGGGCTCCGGATTGCTGCTGCTGGAGAGCAACAGAAGATGCTGTTGGGGAAGTCATCATTGGCACTCAACGCATGGATTGACGCTTTTCCTGTTTGACGTTGCGCTGGCCTGCACTGGCCAGTTCAGCGTCCATCAGAGTGCGTCCTGTGGCCTGAAGGTAGACATCATCCAGGCTGGGACGACTCTGGGCCAAGGCAAACACAGGCAGACCTGCAGCCTCGAGGGTTTGACGCAGCTGATCGATCACGGCCCCACCCTCAATCACCAGGTTGAGGGAAAACCCCTGGGATCGGTTTACCACCACCTGACGCACCCCCTCCAGAGGTTCAAGAAGGGCACGCACTTGGGTTGCCTCATCGGCATTGCTGAACTCTCGGACCCGCAGGGTGACGCGATCACCCCCAAGCTGTTGCTTGAGCTGGTCAGGGCTGCCTTCAGCAATCACCCGACCGGCGTCGATGATCGCCATCTGATCCGCCAGAGCTTCCACTTCTTCGAGGTAATGACTGCTCAGAAGAACAGTGGTGCCCTCCTCAACAAGCTGACACAGCAGTTGCCAAATGGCACTGCGGCTCTCGATATCCAGTCCCACGGTGGGTTCATCGAGCACGAGCAATCGAGGTCGGTGCAGCAGACCAGCAGCTAGATCCAGACGCCGGCGCATGCCACCGGAATAGGTGCCGCAGCGGCGGTCAATCCAGTCGCCCATCGCGAGGCGTTCAATTAGATCAGCGATGCGGCTTTCGCGATCGCTCCGCAGCAAGTGATAGAGATCGCCTTGCAATTGCAGCAGTTCCCGGCCACTCAGGATCTTGTCGATGGCCACCTCCTGAGCCACATAGCCCATGAGCTGGCGCACGTCTCGTGGCTGCGCCAGACCGTCGACACCTCCAACTACGACTGAGCCGCTGTCAGGGGCGAGCAGGGTGGCCAAAATGCGCATGGCCGTTGTTTTGCCGGCACCGTTCGGGCCAAGCAGCCCGTAAAGGCATCCTTCAGGAACGGTGAGATCAAGCTCACGCAGAGCCGGTACCGAGCCATAGGCCTTGGAGATCTTCCGCAGTTCAATCAACGCCATCAGGCACCGTCAGGGACTTGCTCGGCCAATTCAGGGAATCTAGAGAGTGCTCATTGCACCCCTGTTGGCAGGGAGAGAAACTGCATCACTTGATGGGCAAAGCCTGAGGCCAGATCCGTGCGGCTGAGAATGAGCAGCAAGCAGAGACCAAACAGATACAAGATCGACCAACGGAACAGAGCCTTGGCATTCACAAGGTTGTCGGGATCCAGGGAAAGCCGATCGACGAGCTGCAGCAATCGACCGTTGAAGGGAAGCAGCATCACGCCATAGAAGGCGCCACCTGAAGGCAAAGCAAACACGCCCAAACCGCTTAGCAGGACGGTGATCCAGCCGTAGGTCTTGATCGCCCGAGCCGTCACCACAGGACCCTTCACCACGGGCAGCATGGGGATCCCCACAGCGCGATAGTCCTCACGCAACAGCAGGGCCAAAGCCCAGAAGTGGGATGGTGTCCAGACCATCACCAGAGCGAACAGCCACCAGCCCCCGAGGCCGACATGGCCCGTGGCGGCAGCCGCCCCTACAAGGGGCGGAATGGCCCCAGCGACTCCACCGATGACGATGTTCTGGGACGTCCGCGGCTTGAGCAAGGCTGTGTAGAGCAGCACGTAACTGCAGAGGCCGAGCAGGGACAACCCAGCCGCGAGACAGTTCACGCCGCTCACCAGAAGCATCGCCGCCGCCAGGGTGCAGGCGATGGCTCCGATGAATGCACTGGTGGGCGACAGCCGACCGGAGGGGAGTGCGCGACCGCTGGTGCGGGCCATCCGACCATCGAGATCCTGCTCCCACAAGCAGTTCAAAACTCCTGCAGCAGCGGAGGCAAGCGCCCCTCCCCCCAGGGTGCAGACGAGCCGCGGCGATGAGAGAGGCCAGCCTTCACTGAGAGCCATTCCACCCAGGGTGGTGGCCAGCAGCAGAGGAATAAGACGGGGTTTGGTGACTTCCAGCCAGGCCGGAAGTTTCACCCGCTTGCGGGAGGGAACCACCTCCTCACGGGTCGGACGAACGGTTGCAGTGATTTCAGCCATGACAGGCCTCCAAAGAGGTGTCGTCGAGGACGACGGAATGGGACGGTGAGGGGAGATCCGGAGAGCGAACCAGAAGCGCCGCCAACAAAGCGATCAGCAGGGCTGCCACGAGCTGATGCGCAACGGTCACTGCGGGTTGCGACAAACCAAGACGAAGGGTGAGAACGCCAAGGGCCATCTGAGCCAGCACCAGGAGCACGGCACCAGCGAGCCAGGGCCACTGCTGGCGAGCCCAACCACCCGCTAGAAGTGCTGCCCCGGCGAAGGCGAGCACAACTACGACCACCGGCATCGCAGTCACGCGATGGGAGAGAACCAGTTGGCAGGCCTCTCCTCCAGCAAGACAACGCTGCCCTGCCCAAGCGGTGGCCATGCGACCACCGAGCAGGCACTGCACAAAGACCGACAACAGGCCAAGCGATGCCCCGATGCGCCACCAGAGCGGAGCGACGACAGCAGCGGGATGAAGCAAGCGCTGGGTCAGCCCACTCAGAAGCGCCACAAGGGTGAGAGCGAGTGCCAGATGGGCTGTCACCACACCAGAAGGGAGCAGCTGGGTCACCGTCAGCGCACCCAAACCTCCCTGCATCGCCACCAGAACCATCAGGCCGGCGGCCAGCCAGGGCAGCCATCGCGGCAGTTGGCGCTGCTGGAGCATCGTCGCCACAGCCATCACCACCAGGGCGATGCCGATAACGAAAGCATCGAGGCGGTGAAACCACTCAAGGAACACCTGAACATTCATCTGGCGACCCGGCAAAAACGAGCCGAAGCACAGGGGCCAGTCCGGGCAGGCCAAGCCGGCCTCCATCACCCGGGTCGCCCCACCGATCACCACCAAAGCGATCACGGCAACCACAAGGTGAGCCGACAACAACCCAAGACGTCGACGCAACGTCGATATTGAAGAAAGCATCATCGAACAAGCTCCATCCGATGCACCCAAAAGGGATTGCTTAGACCGTAGCGATGCAGAAGATGACGTCACGCCGTGTGGACATCTGCAACACAAACAAGAAAGAAATCATCCCCTTTTCCTGACACAAACAAGACCTTAACAATCACTTCATGGAGAACCGCAGCCAGGCCCATACGCTGTTGAAAACCTGGGATTGATCAGATGCAGATCCCATCCGCCATTCTCACGTTGGTGATCGGGATGGTCCTTGCTCTGGGCGGCCTTTGGATCGGCCAGAACATCAACCTCCTCCCCATCGATGCGAGCGCCAACGCGCCGATTTACGACGAGCTTTTTAAGGTTCTATTCACGATTGGCAGCATTCTGTTTATCGGAATCGTTGGTCTTCTCGTCTTCAGCTTGATTCGCTTTCGGCGACGGAGCGGCCAGCTCGGCGATGGCCTGGCCATCGAGGGCAATCTGCCACTCGAAATTTTCTGGACAGCAGTTCCTGCTGTTGTGGTGCTTTTTGTTGGTCTATACAGCTACGATATTTACGACCGTATGGGTGGCATGATGCCTCTGGCTCATGACCACATGGGCAGAGCCCACAAGGAACAGATCTGGGGAGGAATCAGTTCAGGCTCGATTGAATCAGCAGCGGCAACAAATGTCTTGCCCGTTGAAGTAACAGCCATGCAATTCGCCTTCCTCTTTCATTATCCAGAGGGAGACATTACATCAGGTGAACTTCATGTTCCAGCCGACCGACCGATCACCCTCAGGATGGAAGCCAAAGATGTAATCCACGCCTTCTGGGTTCCTGAATTTCGACTGAAGCAGGACGTCATTCCAGGCCAACCAACCCAGCTGAGTTTCACGCCCACACGCACCGGCCGTTATCCAATTGTGTGTGCCGAACTCTGTGGGCCTTACCACGGTGGAATGCGCTCTACCGTTGTGGTGGAAAGCCCGGAGGACTGGGACAGCTGGTACAGGGACAACGCCAAAGCAGCGCCTGAACAAGAAACGCTCACAATCGCGAACGCCTGACATGACCATCAGTTTGCCCCCGGAAACATCCAGTCCTCCAAGGCTTCAACCCAGCGGTTGGTTGCGGTATTTCAGCTTCAGCGTTGATCACAAGGTGATCGGGCTTCAGTACCTGGTCTGCGGCTTTATTTTCTATCTGATTGGCGGCGCCCTAGCCGGTGCCATTCGCACGGAACTCACCAGTCCCGTGTCCGACTTCATGGCACGGGATGTCTATAACCAGGTACTGACCCTCCACGGCACGGTGATGATCTTTCTCTGGATTGTTCCCGTGGTGAATGGTGCTTTTGGGAACTATTTGATCCCGTTTTATGTGGGCGCTCGGGACATGGCCTTCCCACGCCTCAATGCCGTTGCATTCTGGCTGATTCCTCCAGCAGGTTTGATGCTGATTACCAGCTATTTCCTAACGGGTGCAGCTCAATCAGGGTGGACGGCCTATCCACCCCTCAGCATCACCACACCAGCAACTGGCCAAATCATCTGGATCCTTAGCGTGCTGCTCCTGGGAGGAAGTTCGATCTTCGGAGGCATCAACTTTATCGCCACGATTCTCAAGTTGCGTCGTCCCGGCTTGAAATTAATGCAGCTCCCCATGTATTGCTGGGCCATGCTGGGCACCAGCATTCTTGTGGTTCTCTCAACACCGGTTCTGGCCGGAACATTGGTGTTGCTGAGTTTCGACATTGTTGCCCATACAGGATTCTTCAATCCCACCCTTGGCGGCAATGTGGTGGTTTACCAGCATCTGTTCTGGTTTTATTCCCACCCAGCCGTTTACATCATGGTCTTGCCGGCCTTTGGCTTGGTGAGCGAAATCCTGCCGGTTCATGCCCGCAAGCCGCTGTTCGGCTACG
>NZ_JBGKDP010000251.1:0-6057 GCF_042954245.1 Parasynechococcus sp. | reverse complement strand
GGCTGTTGATCAGTTGCATGGCTCTGATCTTGGGGGCACCGCTGACGGTTCCGGCGGGGACGGCGGCCATCAGCAGGTCGAGCACATCGTGCTCTGGGGACAGTCGACCTTCCACCTGACTGACGATGTGCATCACATGGGAGTACCGCTCGATCACCATCAGGTCCTTGACTTCGACACTCCCTGGCTGGCAGACCCGACCCAGGTCATTGCGACCGAGGTCCACGAGCATGACGTGCTCAGCACGCTCCTTGGGGTCTGCGAGTAAATCCGCTTCCAGCTCCCGATCTTCCAGGGGTGTTCGTCCACGGGGACGTGTCCCCGCAATCGGCCGCAGACTGGCGCGAATCCCATCCGCCGCAGGTTCCGCCTGCACCATCACCTCTGGGCTGGATCCGATCAGCTGCCAGTCGCCGAAGTCGTAGAACGCCATGTAAGGAGATGGGTTCACCATCCGCAGACTTCGGTAGAGCTCAAGGGGTTTCTGGGGCACATCAGCCTCCAGCCGTTGGCTGAGCACCAGCTGGAACACATCTCCGGCTGCGATGTGTTCACGGGCTGTTTCCACGGCTGTCTCAAAGTTCTCCTGGCTGCGGTTGCTCTGGACCGATGGCAGGTCACCGGCATCGGCAGACCAGGTGAGCGGTTCAATGGGTGGAAGCGGAGCTGTCATGCGCTCCCGCAGGGTCTGGATCCTGGTGATCGCGTCCTCCCAGGCGGCTTCGGGATCCTCGCCATTGCTGAGGTCGGCGTAGGCCACCGCCGTGATGATCCGCTTGACCTGATCAAAAATCAGGATGCAATCCATCAGCATCCATATGCCGTCGGGCGGAGCATCGGCGGCACTGTCATGGACCCCAACGCTGGGCTCGATCCAACGGATGAGCTCATAGCCCCACATGCCATAGAGCTGCCCAAGGGGTGGGAGACCCGGAAGGGAGGCACAGCGGTAGGGGGCCAGCAGAGCCCGAAGCCCATCGAAAGGATTGCCCACCGTCTGATCACGGCGTCCATCGCGCCACTCACGCATCAGAACGTCATCACGCGCTGAGGCCGTCCACAGCGGATCACAGGCGACAACACTCCAGCGTCCAAGGGTTTCACCACCCTCAACCGATTCCAGGAGGACACCGGGAGGCCGATTGGCTCCGACCTTGATCCAGGTTGTGAGCGGTGTCTCAAGATCCGCTGGCCAGCTCTGGGCCAGAGGAATCAGATTGAAACCGTTGGCGGCTGCCTGCCGAAAGGAGGCGCGATCAGGACTGAGCATGCGCGCATCTTGGCAGCGTCACCGACAGCCTCGGGCCATCGGTGACGTTTGCCTGAATGAATCAGGCGTCGAAGGTATTGCGGCCGCTGAACTTGATGTTGGCCGGGTTGACGTTTTGGCCAATGCGACGGGGGTTGTGGCCTACCATGGAACGCCCTTCATTCACCTTCTCGGAGAACACGCCATCCTTAGGATGCAAAAACTCGGTATCACCACCGGGGTAGATCCGGTAGATCTTGTAGTCCTCGATCCGGGGCTTGAATTTCGTGCGCAGCTGGGTACCGAGGGCGAGGCACTGTTCCTTGCGAGAGAAATACATCAGGTTTTCGCCTGAATTCATCAGAGCGGCGCCACCGGTGGGCAGTTCAAAGGCCTGCTCTGTCTTGCTGGTCCAGGTGATTGCGTATTTCTCTTCAGTCTCCGCTGAATTCAGAAGGCCGCCAGTGCTGGCGATGTGCTGGGGAAGTTGACCGTTTAACGCCGTTGCTGCCATGGCTGAAAGAATCTACAAGAGCCGTTATGGCCGGAAAGTAGCACCGCCATTGGGGCCCGTTTTGACCTCCGAAAGCAAGCTTCACACCCGTCAACAAACCAATCACTCTCCGGGGGTGTGCACCGGAAAAAAAACGGTGATGTCGCGGTCGCGCTTGGGCTGATAGCGGCCCCCAAGGCTGGCCATCATCTGGCGGGTTGCATCCTGACTTAACTGCAGGCTTCCGGTGCTGGGATCCCAGCTCAGGACGGTTCCCACGTCCTCGCGCTGGGGAGCCGGGCCGGCCTCCGCGGCCTGGCTCCTGTCGGGATGCTCCACATGCAGTTGAAGCTTCACCCGCGGACCCGCTGCCTGGAGGTGAAGGGTGAGCTGACTGTCGGAGGGGAGCCCCCTGGTGCTGCGGTCGATCAGACCCCCCAGCATCGGTTCCAGCCGCTGGGAGTCACTGAGGATTGCCGGCAGGTCAGCGGTGAGATCCAGCTGTAGGGCGATCCCGCGACGATCCAGTTGCTCCGTCCAGCTGGGCGCAAGGGCGCTCAGCATGGCCTGCAAATCCGTGCGGGCCAGATTGGCTTCATTGGGTTCCCGTTGCAGTTCAGCGGCATGGAAGATCAGGCCAAATCGGTCGATCTGCTCGCTGCATTCCACATCGATCTGCCGCAAGCGATTCACAACGACATCAGCCAGATCTTTCCGCCGCAGCAGAGAGCGGATCAGTGTTCTGATCGTGGCTAAAGGGGTTCGCACTTCATGGGTGATCGCTTCCAGCAAATTCAGATCTCCATGGCTGGGAGCTTCCGGTGGGTGCTCAGCCTGGATGGGTTGCAGCATCAGCCCAGGGGCTGTGCCGGTGAGCCGCTCGGTGAGACTGGGCCAGAACTGTTCTGACCAGGCTGCATTGCTCTGCAGGGAGCCGATCGATTCGAGCGCTTTGCGCAGCTGCTCGGCCTGCGCTGGTGACTGGTGCTCTAGCCGCCCCCCCAGCTGAACCAGAACAGCACTGAGCGTTGCCGGGTCGCATCGCATCAGTAGCTGACGCTTCTGGGCTGGTCCATGCAAGGCAAGGGCCACCTGGACCTCGGGCGTGATCACCAGCAGCAGTGGGTCATCCCCGTCATCGGAGCGCAGGGACAAGCGTTGGAATCCCCGCAGGGAGCCGTGCTCATTGCTGCTGGACCGTCCCGGCAGTGCCGTTGGATGTGGACTCAGTTGATCCAGTTGATCTGGAGCCCACACCCATCCCTGCAGATGTTTCAGCAACTCCGGTTCGTAGAGTGCCGGCAGGGGGGCAGCCAGCCAGATTCCGCGTTCAATGCCGCGCTCGAGTAGGTCCTGTTGCAGGGTTTCCAGAGCAGCCCACCAAAGCCGCCGGACACCAATCTCATCGCAGCGGCCCTGTGGCGCGTCCTGCGCCAGCCGTTGCCGCAGGTCGGTGAAGGATGGCCCGGTCAACGGAGTTGCGCCAAGGAGCGACGGCTTTGCCGGACCACCGACAGGCAGAGGCCGAGCGCGATGAAGTTCACCACCATGGCTGAACGCCCATAACTGAGGAAGGGCAAGGGGATCCCTGTGACGGGGCCCAGGCCGATGGTCATGAAGATGTTGACCACCACCTGGAACATCAGCATCGTGCCGATCCCGATCACCACGAGTGATTCGAAGTCGGTTCGGGCATTGCGCGCGATCTGGAGCAGCCGTGCCATCAAGGCTGCAAAGCCAAGAACCACCAGAAGACAGCCAACAAAACCGGTTTCCTCGCCCAGGGCGCTGAAGATGAAATCGGTGTGCTGTTCAGGAATGAAACGAAGTTTGGTCAGTTGGCCTTGAAGAAGACCTGTACCCAAGACGCCGCCTGAACCAATCCCCACGGTACTCTGGAGAAGGTGATAGCCCCCTCCCAATGGATCCTGACTGGGGTCGAGGAACAGCACCAAACGGTCCCTTTGATAGTCCTTCAGGCCATGCATCCAGAGCCATGGCGTCACAGCAGCCATGGCGCCATGGAAGGCTAGGGTCCCTGTTGCCGCCAGCCGTTTCCAGGGCAGAGAGCGGTAAGCAAGAACCACCATCAGCGGGATCCAGAGGCCCATGGACCAGGGGAGAAGGCCTGAGAGCAGGGCTGTCACCAGCGGTGACAACAACAGAATCACCCACTCGATCGGCATCCCCGACCAATAGAGCATCGTGAGCATCAGGGCGCCGAACACAAGCGATGTGCCGAGATCAGGCTGGATGAACACCAGCAGCCAAGGCACCGCAATCACCCCGAGCGGGCGCATCAGATCAATCGGTCGTTCCACCGGGTGTCGCGACAACACCACTGCCACGAGCAGGATCACCGTGATCTTGGCGAATTCCGATGGCTGAACATGAACCCCGCCAATGCTGATCCAGCGTTGGGCGCCCAGCGCTGTGGTTCCAATCACGCGCACTGCCACGAGGCTGATCACTGTGAGGGCATAGACGGGAACCAAAAGAGGCCGGAGACGCTGCAGCGGCAGTCGTTCCAATCCCAGCGCTAGCAGCACTCCGAAGGCCGCGGTGATCCAGTGGTGATACCAGTCGGCATAGTCCACCTGGCGTTGGGTGCTGGCGATCAGCACCCCGGCGATGGTGATCATCCCGAGCGGAATACCCCAGAGCACCCACTCCCGGTGCGATCTGCGGCGGTCACGTTGGCTGAACATCGTCAGACGGGCTGGGTGACGGCCTTAAGCACGGCTTCAGCGAGGCCTTTGAACTCGGCGGAGCTGGCAGAGTCGCTGCGGTTGATCACGATCGGTCGTCCCGTGTCACCACCTTCCTGCACAGGCATTTCCATGGGGATCTGAGCCAGTAGGGGAACGTCGTAGTCCGCGGCAAGTTGGGCGCCGCCGCCACTACCGAAGAGGGCATAGCGGCAGTCGGGACGGTCCGGAGGAATGAAGGCGCTCATGTTCTCCACCACGCCGAGGACCGAAATGCCCATCTGCCGGAACATGGCGAGACCCCGTCGCGCATCCTGCAGAGACACCTGTTGTGGGGTAGTCACGATCACAACGCCGGCCATAGGCACCGCCTGGGCCAGGGAGAGCTGTGCATCACCGGTGCCCGGCGGCAGGTCAACGATGAGAACGTCCCGCTCACCCCATTCGGCCTGATACAGGAACTGTCGAATGATGCCGTTAAGCATCGGGCCGCGCCAGATCACAGGTTGGTGATCGTCGATCAGCAGACCCATCGACACTATGGCGATGCCGCAGGTCTCGATCGGGACAATCCGCTGCTGATCGTCGCTGCCCTGCACCTCCGGCGTTTGGTCAGCGACGCCTAACATGGTGGGCGCGTTCGGCCCGTAGATATCGGCGTCCAGGAGTCCCACCCGTAGCCCGGTCTGGGCGAGGGCGCAGGCCAGATTGACGGCGACGGTGCTTTTGCCGACACCGCCCTTGCCGCTACTTACCGCAATCACCTGGCGGACACCGGGGATCGCCTGGCGTTCCGCTGGCTGACCATGGCCGGCTTGGCCGATACCTCCCTGGCTTGGCGGTTGGCCGATCTCGATTTGCACGTCGTCAATGCCATCGAGCGCCATCAGAGCGCCCCGTGCTTCGGCCACGATGCGGTCACGCTGGCTTTGGGCGAAGCCCGGAAGGCTGAGGCGAAATACAGCCCGCGGCGGACTGATGCGGATCTGTTCGATCCAGCCGAGCTCCAGGGCCGTTTTGCCACTGCCGGCATCTTTGACTTGCTGGAGGGCTTGGTTGGCCTGCTCGACCGGGGTCATTCTTTTCATCAAGGCAAGTCGGATCCTAGGGGCGCCGCCCGTGACAGTCCCTGACGGATGCTTGTCCAGGCCTGGGGTGACCTGGTTAGGTTTCGATGTCTTCAGTCTCTGACACATGGTCCGCTCCCTGATTCGCCGCGTCCTCGGACGCCAGGACGTGGGTGTCAGCAATGCTCCCCTTGAGCTACCCCCCAGTGATTCCAGAGAGCGGGCCCGCGCGATGGTGATGGGGCTGCAGGACGAAATCTGTGCGGGCCTGGAAGCGCTCGACGGTGAAGGCCGCTTCGTTGAAGAGAGTTGGGTCAGGCCTGAAGGGGGTGGGGGGCGCTCCCGGGTGATGCGTGAGGGCCGCGTCTTTGAACAGGGCGGCGTGAATTTCTCCGAGGTTCAAGGGGAAGAACTGCCCCCGTCGATCCTCAAGCAGCGTCCGGAGGCCAAGGGGCATCCCTGGTTCGCCACGGGAACATCGATGGTGCTGCATCCGCGCAACCCCTACATCCCGACAGTTCACCTCAATTACCGTTACTT
>NZ_JBGKDP010000250.1:0-1766 GCF_042954245.1 Parasynechococcus sp. | reverse complement strand
TGATTCGCTCCCGCCTGCGCCAGTGGCAGCAGGTGCGCACCTGGGCGCGGTTGATCCGTGAAGCTGAAGCGCTTTGGCATGTGGATGTGCGTGCCCTGCGACGCATGGGGGCTGATGAACTCAGCCAGTTGATTCAGGAAGTTCCCACCCCCCACCGCAAACGGGTGAACCGCTGGCTGCGCTGTTACTCGGTGGCAACACGGCTCACCGTTGTCTCCACCACCTGAGGCTGGATCCACGGCACGGCAGGATGAGCCAAATCATACAAACGGTTTTGGCACATCGTTCCCTGGTTGTTTCAAGCCTGAGCCTCCTCGCTGTTGGCCTTGCCGCCTGTGGCGGCAGCTCCAGCGTGTCTAGCCTCAATGCGGCGGGGGCTTCCTTCCCCGCAAAGGTGTACCAGAGCTGGTTCGCCGATCTCGCCGGCTCTGGTGGACTCAAGGTGAACTATCAGGCGGTGGGTTCCGGTTCCGGCCGCAAAGCCTTCATCGATGGCACCGTGGATTTCGCCGCTTCGGACGACCCGATCAAGGAGGCTGACCGCAAGCAGGTGAGCCATGGGGTGGTTCAGATCCCCATGGTGGGCGGAACGATCGCCTTCGGATACAACAAGCCGGGTTGCGAGCTTCAGCTCACCCAGCAGCAGGCTGTGGGGGTGGCCACCGGTCGCATCAGTGATTGGAAGGAGCTCGGTTGTGAAGCGGGCACGATCACCTGGGTACATCGCTCAGATGGATCCGGCACCACCAAGGCCTTCACCAACTCGATGCAGACCTTTTCACCGGATTGGACCCTCGGCACCGGCAAATCGGTGAAGTGGCCGGTGGGCGTGGGTGCCAAGGGCAATTCGGGCGTTGCCGGGGTGATCGACAACCGGGTTGGCGCGATCGGCTACGTAAATCAGTCGTACATCAAGGGGAATGTGAAGGCTGCTGCGGTGCAGAACAAATCCGGGGAATTCCTCAAGTCCTCCGTCGAGGCTGGTGCCAAAGCCCTGAACGGCATTGAGCTTGATCAGCATCTGGCGGGCAGCAATCCCAACCCGTCGGCTGCTGGTGCTTACCCCATCGCAACACTCACCTGGGTTTTGGCCTACGCCGAGGGCAATGGCGCCAAAGCTGAAGCTGTGCGGAACGTCTTCAACTACATGCTGGAGGACTCCACCCAGGAGGGTGCTGCGGCCCTGGGTTTTGTGCCTCTCCGGGGCAACATCCTTGAAAAATCCCGCAGTGCCGTGGCAGGTATTCAGCCTTGAACGCGAACCCTTGATTTGGTGAACGTCATGCCCCGATTAGGTCTTGGTTGCTACAGCCTCTTTCCTCTTTCGGTTGTCGTGATGCGCATTGCACAAAAGGCCCTTCTCGCCTCCTCCCTGCTTGTCCTTGGGGCAGGCATGTCAGCTTCGGCAGCTCCCAAGCTGAACGGCGCTGGCGCCTCGTTCCCGGCCAAGATCTATCAGCGTTGGTTCGCTGACTTGGCCAAGGCTGGTGGTCCTCAGGTCAACTATCAGGCCGTGGGTTCCGGTTCTGGCCGTAAAGCTAAAGCTTTCATCGACTAGACCGTCAACCTCGGTGCATCGGATGATCCGATGAAGAAGAAGGACATGGCCAAGGTCGGCCGCGGTGTGGTCCAGATCCCCATGGTGGGGGCACTATCGCCTTCGGCTACAACAAGCCCGGCTTGCAACCTGAAGCTCACCCAGAGCAGGCTGTGAAAGTTGCCATGGGCATGATCAAGAACTGGAAGGAGCTCGGCTGTAAGCCTGG
>NZ_JBGKDP010000249.1:0-6665 GCF_042954245.1 Parasynechococcus sp. | reverse complement strand
GTCAGGCGAAACGGCCACGATCGTGGCCACGATCCGCCGATGCAACGGATTTGTGAGTCCGAGGAACACCAATCTCGCCATCATCGAGCTCCAGTTGCAGGATCCGACGGGTCGCTTGAAGGTGAGCCGTTTCCTGGCTGGCAAGCGCTTCAGTTCTCCGGCCTACCTCAAAAGTCAGCAGCGCCTCTACCCCGTTGGTGCAACGGTGGCCGTCAGTGGTCTGGTGAAAGATGGCCTCTCCGGCATCACCTTTCAGGATCCATTGATTGAAGTGCTGGACAGCCCCTCGTCTCCGGTTAAATCCCCTAACGTCGCCCGACTTCTTCCAGTGTATCCCCTCACTGAAGGAGTCGGAGCTGATCGTTTCCGCAGCCTGATCGATCAGGTCTTGCCCCTAGCGGCATCTTGGCCTGATCCTCTCCCCGCCGCGTTGCAGCGGCAATTCCAGTTGCCGGCGTTGGCGGATGCCCTGCAGGCCCTGCATGCGCCCCAGGACCGCGAGAGCCTCTATCAGGGACGCCGCCGGCTGGTGTTCGATGAGTTTCTGCTTCTGCAGCTCGGTCTGTTGCGCCGACGCCAGGCGCTGCGCTCCCGGACGGGACCGGACCTGGATCTCCAATCCAGTTCCAACGGGCTTGTGGGGATGTTCATGGATCTGCTGCCCTTCCGCTTCACCGCAGCCCAACAACGAGTGTTTCAGGAGATCGAAGCTGATCTGGCGCGCACCGAACCCATGGCCCGTCTGGTGCAGGGGGACGTCGGCTCGGGAAAGACGGTGGTCGCCATTGCAGCGTTGCTCAGCACCATTGCCTCGGGCTGGCAGGGGGCCCTGATGGCTCCAACGGAGGTATTGGCCGAGCAGCATTACCGCAACCTCTGCCAGTGGCTGCCGCAGCTCCATGTCAGCGTCGCCTTGCTGACGGGATCCACACCGCGGCCTCGCCGTCGGGAGCTGCTGGATGATCTGGCTAACGGTTCCCTGAAGGTGCTGGTGGGCACCCATGCCCTGCTGGAGGATCCGGTTGTCTTCAACCGGCTGGGACTGGTGGTGGTGGACGAACAGCACCGTTTCGGCGTGCATCAACGGGATCGCCTGCTCAACAAGGGCTTGCAGCCCCACCTGCTCACCATGACGGCAACACCGATCCCACGGACCCTGGCGCTCTCGATGCATGGGGATCTCGACGTCAGCCAGATCGATGAATTGCCTCTAGGGCGCACACCGATTCGAACCCGCATGCTCACGGCTGGAAAGCGGGAGAAGGCTTACGAGTTGATCCGTGAGGAGGTGCAGCTGGGTCAGCGGGCCTATGTCGTTCTGCCTCTAGTGGATGAGTCGGAAAAGCTCGAACTTCGCTCAGCCGTTGAGGTTCACGCCGAATTGGCCTCGGAGGTTTTCCCTGACCTGACGGTCGGTCTGCTTCACGGGCGTCTGTCCAGCGCCGAGAAGCAGGCGGTGCTGACCGATTTCGCAGCGGGCAAGAGCCAGGTTCTGGTGTCGACCACGGTGGTGGAAGTGGGAGTGGATATTCCGGAGGCCAGCGTGATGGTGATCGACCATGCCGAGCGCTTTGGTTTGGCGCAACTTCATCAGTTGCGGGGGCGCGTCGGCCGAGGCGCCGCTGCCTCCCATTGCCTGCTGATTAATGGCAGCTCAAACCCCCTGTCACGCCAGCGTTTGGATGTGCTGGTGCGGTCCACCGATGGCTTTGAGATCGCCGAAATGGATCTGCACTTGCGTGGGCCGGGGCAGGTGCTGGGAACTCGTCAGTCGGGCTTACCTGATCTGGCTTTGGCCAGCCTTGTCGATGATGGTGCTGTTCTGGAGGACGCACGAACGGCTGCCCAGGAGCTGTTGAACCACGATCCTGAGCTTGAGCAGCACCCGTTGCTGCGCGAGACCCTGGAGGCGCAGCAACGTCGCCTCAGCGGCAGTACCCCCTTGAACTGATCCATTCCGTTTCAGCAATTCGATGCGCCCCTGGAGCCCGATTCCGATCGAAGACTGTGGAGAGCCTCTGCAAGCCCTGCCTCGCGCTTTGTTGCGGATGGAACCCCATCCCTACATGGCGCTCGATGCGCCCTATGGGGCTTCGGGCAATCCCTTCCAACTGCGCCAGGGGGTGGTTCAGCGCCTGCTAGACGCTCAGCAACGGTTGATCCAGCACGACTCCAGCCTTCGCCTCAGCATTGTTGATGCCTGGCGGCCGATCGCCGTGCAGGCCTTCATGGTGGACCACAGCATTGAGAACCTCTGCCGCGAACGTGGTGTTGAGGCGCGCTCAGGGGACGCGTTCGATCGGGTAGTGACCGATGTGGGGCATTTCTGGGCAGCTCCCAGTCGGGATCCCGCCACCCCACCACCCCACAGCACCGGGGCTGCTGTCGACCTCACCCTCAGTAGCAGTGATGGAATGCCGCTGGCCATGGGCGGAGAGATTGATGCCATTGGTGCGGTGTCTGAACCGCAGCACTACGCCGGTCGGGAGGATTCCGATGCTCGGCGCTGGCATCAACGCCGGCAGTTGCTGGCTGATGCGATGGGAGCAGCCGGCTTTGCTCAGCATCCGAACGAGTGGTGGCACCACTCGTTCGGCGATCAGCTCTGGGCCTGGCGAAAGGGTGCAGCTGCGGCGGTCTACGCCGAGGCCGTCAACAGCGCCCTCACTTCTTGATCACCCAGCTTTTCGATGTGATCACCAAAGCTACGTCGTCCACCCGCGGCTTTCCAGCTGAGGAGGAGCGGCTCAAGGGTTTTTTCCAGATCGTCCAGGGGCAGCTTTTCCATATACGGGCGTGCCAGACGCTGGAGGCTGGGGGTGCCGCCAAGCCACAGCTGGTACTGATTGACTCCGTTGCCTACCAGTCCCAGCTCCGCCATGTACGGGCGAGCGCAGCCATTGGGGCAGCCGGTCATCCGCACCAGCAGGGATTTTTCGATCTCGAGTCGCCGCAGCTGGGTATCGAGGCGATCCAGAACATCAGGAAGGATGCGCTCTGATTCGGTGATGGCGAGTCCGCAAGTGGGCAGAGCTGGGCAAGCGATGGCATGCCTGGCTAGGGGGGCTGGGGCTTCAGGCACCTCAAACCCGAGAGCTTCCAGCTGGGTTCGGATGCTGGCCCGCTGGGAGGTGCCGATGTTGCACAGCAGCAGGTCCTGATTGGGGGTGAGACGAATCTCCAGCTGATAGGTCTCCACAAGCTGCCTGAGCCCTGTCTTGAGATCACCGTTCAGGCGTCCGCAGAGCAACGGCAGTCCCACGAACCACATCCCAGCCTTTTGCCGATGCCAGCCGAGGTAGTCCAAAAGCTTGGGCTTCGGCTCATTGCGCAGCCCCTTGAGGGTTCCCTTGAAGTAGGTCGCGCACAGGGTGTCGCGGAACCATTGGATGCCCTTGTCGTGCAGCAGGTACTTCATGCGGGCGTGCTTGCGCACCTCCCGATCCCCGTGGTCCCGTTGCAGCGCCAGGATCGCCTGGACGACATCCAGAACGTAGGCGGCATTGACGTAGCCCAGGGGATCCGCCGTGCGGGCGAAGGTTTCCTCCTTGTTGTGGGTGCGGCCCATGCCACCGCCCACGTAGACGTTGCAGCCGCGCAGATCGCCTGAGGGGTCGGTGAAGGCCACCAGACCGATGTCCTGAGTGAGCAGGTCAACAGAGTTGTCCCCTGGCACGGTGACGGCCACCTTGAACTTCCGGGGCAGGTAGGTGTCCCCGTAGAGAGGTTCCTCTGTGCTACCGGAAAAAACACCGCCTTCGCTCTGGCGCTTCCTGGTTTTCTGAACGGTCCGGCTGGGTTTGAAGCGATAACTCAGGTCACCATCCACCCAGAGGTCGAGATAGGCCCCCTCGGCCGCCTCGGGGCTGAGCAGATCAGCAATTTCATCGGCCAGGCGCCGTGCCACGGGATAGCCGCCTTTCTCAAAAGGAGCTGGTGGTGCCATCACATTGCGGTTGATGTCCCCGCAGGCCGCCAGGGTCGAGCCCATGTTGCGAACGATGGTGCCGATCACCTTTTTCAGGTCGGCCTTGGCAATGCCGTGCATCTGGAAGGCCTGACGGGTAGTGGCCCGCAGGGTTCCATCCCCAAGGCGGTTGGATAGGTCATCGAGGGCGAGGAACAGCCGGGCGGGGATGCGTCCGCCCGGACTGCGCAGCCGCAGCATCATTTGCCAGCTGCGAACCTTGTCTGTTTTGCGCAGTTCCCGGTGGTGCTGTTGGTAGCTGCCGTGAAACTTCAGCAGTTGAACGGCATCTTCCGTGAACCGAACATCGTCATTGCTGAGCTCGCTCAACAACGGGTCGCGCAGATGGTCGCTGTCCAGCTTGCGCTGCTCCGCCTTGGACAGCGATTGAGTTCTTGTTTCCGCTACTGCCAAGGAGCCTTCCCCCACCCCGAAAAGGATTTCTTGATTTGAACGTAGCGAAACGGCTTCCAATACAGTCGCCTCCGGCTCTGACCTTGGCGTGACAGCAACCTTTCTTCTGGAAATCGGCACCGAGGAGCTTCCTGCCGATTTCGTCAAGCAGGCGCTTGACCAGCTTCAGCAGCGGGTCAGCCGTGATCTGCGTGAGGCAAGGCTTGACCATGGAGCGGTGTCGGTGTTCGGCACCCCCCGGCGTCTGGTGGTCTCCGTCGCTGATCTGGAGGACCGCCAATCCGATCTTCAGGAAGACCGCAAGGGCCCTCCCGTGGCTCAGGCTTTCAAGGACGGCATCCCAGGGCCTGCAGCGATCGGCTTCGCCAAGCGCTGCGGTGTTGACCCCTCAGCGCTTGAGCAGCGTGAGACTCCGAAAGGGCCTTGCGTCTTCGCAACCGTGCTCACCCCCGGCCAAGCCTGTGTCGAACTGCTCCAGGGGCTAATTCCCCAATGGATTGATGCTCTGCAGGGTCGGCGGTTCATGCGCTGGGGCACCGGTACCCAGCGCTTCAGTCGCCCCATCCGCTGGCTGCTGGCACTTAAGGGTTCAGAGGTGATCCCGGTGGTGCTGGGCGGCGCTGACCCCGAGGTCCGCAGCGATCGTTTCAGCCGTGCCCACCGTCTCCATGGTGACGAGCCACTCTCCATCGCATCAGCGGAGGTGTTTGGAGAAACACTTGCCGCCGCCGGCGTTGTTGTCGATCGTGCGGAGCGGGCCAAACGGATTCGCACCAACCTTGATCATTCGGCTCAGGCCGCCAACGGAACACCCGACTGTCCGGAGTCGCTGTTCGAGGAACTGGTGGACCTGGTTGAAGACCCCAGGATTCTCGAAGGGACCATTGCTGAGCGGTACCTGCAGCTTCCTCCGGAGGTGATCAGCACGGTGATGCAGGCCCATCAGCGTTATGTGCCGCTGCAGGTGCCTGGTCTTGAGGCTGACCCGCTCCGACTCACCTCTGAGGCTGTGCTTCGGCCCCAGTTCCTTTTGGTGGGTAATGGCCTGGCCCAGGCGTCGTCCTTGATTGTTCGCGGCAATGAACGCGTGCTTGGAGCGCGACTCGCGGATGCCGAATTTTTCCTTGACGTTGACCGGCGTCAATCCAGCGTATCTCGGCGTCAAGCCCTCGACCATGTCACTTTCGCCGAAGGGCTGGGCAGTCTTCTGGACCGCTCCGAGCGGATCGAGCGGCTCACGGGGCTGCTATTGAAGCAACTCGGTCTTGATCAGAGCGTGGCGAATGCGGCCCAGCGTGCCGCTCATTTCTGCAAGAACGATCTGGTCAGCCAGATGGTGGGTGAGTTCCCTGAACTTCAGGGCCTGATGGGGGGCAAATACCTCCTGGAGGAGGGAGAACCCCGCGAGGTTGCTCTCGCTGTGGTGGAGCACTATCTGCCCCGGGGAGCCGGTGATGCCCTGCCCGCACCCCCCGCGGGAGCAGTTGTGGCCTTGGCGGAACGGCTCGAGCTGCTGCTCAGCATCTTTGCCAAGGGAGAGCGGCCGACCGGATCCTCTGACCCCTATGCCCTGCGCCGGGCCGGCAATGGTGTTGTGCAGATTCTCTGGGGCATGGCCTGGCGCCTTGATCTCATGGCGTTTCTGAGCGACGCCGTGGCGGAGTGGGCTGCCTTGTTCCCTGCCTTTGCGGTGGATGCCAGCCAACTGCACAACGATCTCTGTCAGCTGATGCGGCAGCGGATCGTGTCTCAACTGGAAGACGATGGCTTTGCCCCGGATTTTGTGCAGGCTGTAGCTGGTGATGCCGTCTCCAGCCAGCGACTGCTCAGTGACCCCCTGGATGTGAAACAGCGGATTCAGCTGTTGCGTGACCTTCGGGACAGCGGTCAGTTAGATGCCGTGCAGGCGGTGGTGCAACGGGCCGCGAAGCTTGCCGAAAAAGGGGATCTGGCGCGGGATCAGCTTGTAGCCGGCGATGTGGTTCAGCCCGAACGGTTCGAGTCTGCCAGTGAAAAGGATCTGTTCGCAGCTCTGGAGCAGCTGCAACCACTTGCTCAACAGCGATCGTATCAGGCCCTTGCTGATGCGCTTGTAGCGGCAACCCCGGCTCTCCAGGCCTTCTTTGATGGTGACACCAGCGTGCTGGTGATGGTCGACGATTCCGCGCTGAGGATCAATCGCCTCAACCTGTTGGCGGTCCTGCGCAATCAGGCCTCGGTATTGGCTGAATTTGAACCGATTCAATCCAAATGAATGGCAGCCCTGGCCTCTGCTTAACCGCAG
>NZ_JBGKDP010000248.1:0-5255 GCF_042954245.1 Parasynechococcus sp. | reverse complement strand
GCCGCCATCGTCAGTGCTGGCCACCCCGCTTGGCAAGCACGGGCCTTGGGCAGCGCCGGGAATGTCCCTAGATTCCAGCCATCTACTTGATGCAGACGCAGGTGTCAGACAGCGAACACTGGTCGATTCAGGACAGTGCTGCGCTGTACGGCCTCGACCGCTGGGGCGACCCGTACTTTTCCATCAATGGACTCGGTCACATCAGCGTTCAACCCCAGGGGAATCGCGGCGGCAGCCTGGATCTGGTGGATCTGGTGTCGGAGCTGAAAAGCCGCAACCTGGCGCTGCCACTGCTGATTCGCTTCGACGACATCCTCGAAGACCGCTTGGAGCGACTCCACACCGCCTTTGAACGCGCCATCGCGCAGTACAGCTACTCCGGCCGCTATCAAGGCGTATTTCCGGTGAAGTGCAACCAACAACGCCACGTGGTTGAGGAGTTGGTGAGCTGCGGCAAGCGCTGGAACTTCGGACTGGAAGCGGGCAGCAAAGCGGAACTGCTGATCGCTCTCTCGCTGCTGGACGACCCCGAAGCCCTGTTGATCTGCAACGGCTACAAGGACCGGCTTTATATCGAGACCGCAATTCTGGCGCGACGTCTGGGACGCCAACCGGTGGTGGTGATTGAACAACCGGACGAAGTTGACCGGATTATTGAGGCCAGCAAGAGCCTGGGAGCAGCGCCCTATATCGGCGTGCGAGCCAAGCTCTCCAGCCGCAGCACGGGGCGCTGGGGCAGTTCCGTTGGCGACACAGCCAAATTCGGCCTCTCCATTCCCGAATTGCTGGCAACAGTGGAGCGGCTGCGGGAGAACAACCTGCTCCAAGATCTGCGCCTGCAGCACTTCCACATCGGCAGCCAGATCAACGACATTGCCGTGCTCAAGGACGCTCTCCAGGAGGCGGGACAGATCTATGTGGAGCTCACCCGACTGGGGGCTCCGATGGGGTTCCTGGATGTGGGTGGTGGACTCGGCATCGACTACGACGGCAGCCGCACCGCATCGGCGGCATCCACGAACTACTCGCTGCAGAACTACGCCAACGACGTTGTCGCCACGGTGCGAGAGTGCTGCGAACCCAATGGTATTGCCGTGCCCACGCTGGTGAGCGAAAGCGGCCGCGCCATTGCCAGCCATTTCTCCCTACTGGTGTTCGACGTCCTGGGCAGCAGTGCACTCCCCGCATCGATTCCCACTGCCAGTGGAGACGAGCCACTGACCGTTCGCAACTTGCGGGACACCCTCGCCGCCATTCAGGAGTTATCAGAGACGGCGGATGCGCAATTGGTGCGACTGCAGGAAGCCTGGAACGATGCCTTGAAGTTCAAACAAGATGTGCTCGCCGCATTCCGACTCGGGTACATGGGGCTGCCCGACCGCGCCACGGCCGAACAACTGACGTGGGCCTGCGCTGATGCCATCGCCCAACGGCTGCCCAAGGATCAAGCCATCCCGGAAGAGCTCGCAGCCCTGAGCAAGGCGTTGGCTCGGACCTATTACGCCAACTTGTCGATCTTTCGCTCAGCTCCCGACACCTGGGCCATTGATCAGCTGTTTCCGGTGGTGCCCATCCAGCAGCTGGATCAACGGCCGACCCGACTGGCCAACCTCGCCGACCTCACCTGCGATTCCGATGGACGCCTGGATCGCTTCATCGGAGACGGACAACCGAAACACCTACTGGAGCTGCATGAGCTCGACCGCGACAACCCTTATCTGATCGGCCTGTTCCTCAGCGGGGCGTACCAAGAGGTGATGGGCAGTCTGCACAACCTGTTTGGCACAACCAATGCCGTGCACATTCGCCTCAGCCCAGGCGGCAGCTATCGCATTGACCACGTCGTGCGGGGTGACACCAATGCCGATGTGCTGGAGGCCATGGAGCACGACCCCCGATCCTTGCTGGAGCGGTTGCGGGTGGCGGCGGAGGCGGCCATCAACAACGGTCAGCTGCGCATCGATGAATCACGACGCCTGCTTGATCACCTCGAAAGCAGCCTCCGCCAAACCACCTACCTTCAGGACTGAGACAACGCTGCCGCCAACTCTGAGCGAGCGGCCTCAAGAGCAGCAGGCAGGGCAGCACCATCGCGACCCCCAGCCTGGGCCAGGTTCGGGCGACCACCGCCACCACCGCCGCACTGCTTGGCGATTCCACCGATGAACTTGCCAGCCTGGAGCTTGGCGGCGATCACCTGCTTGCCGAAGGCCGCCACCAGGATCACCTTGCTCATATCGCCGGGATCCGGCAGACCGCCGATCACCACGGCCGCACCGTCCCCCAGCTGATCCACCAGGCTCTGGGCTGCCCCCTGCAGACCTGCAGCATCCACACCGTCAAGGCGTTCCACCAGCAGCTGGAACTCACCCACAGCCTCGGCCTTGGCGACCAGAGCCCCCGCCTTGGCCACCGCCAGCTCAGCCTGAGCCGCGGCCAGCGCCTTGCCGGTGGCCTTGAGCTCCTCCTGAAGGGCCGCCACACGGTCAACGAGCTCGGCCGGCTGGGCCTTGAAGCGATCCCCCAGCTGCTTCACCACTGCATCGCGCTCGTTCAGATAGGCGAGCACGGCGGGGCCAGCGACCGCTTCAATCCGGCGGATGCCGGCGGCAACGCCACTTTCCGCCACGATCTTGAACAGACCGATCTCAGCAGTATTGGCCACATGAGTGCCGCCGCAGAGCTCCATCGACACACCGGGCACGTCGACCACACGTACCACATCGGCGTATTTTTCACCGAACATCGCCACGGCACCGGCCGCCTTGGCCTGATCGATCGCCATCTCCTGCACCTGCAGCGCATGGGCCTCGTTGATCCAGCCGTTGATCAGGGTTTCAACCTGCTGCAACTGATCCGCCGTCACCGCGGTGGGGCAGTGGAAGTCGAAGCGCAGGCGATCGAAATCCACCAGGGATCCGGCCTGGCCGATGCCTGGATCCACCACCTGCTTGAGCGCAGCCTGCAGCATGTGGGTGGCGGTGTGATTGGCCTGGGCCCGACGCCGGCAGGCGCGGTCCACCTGAGCCTTCACGGTGTCGCCCAGGGTGAGCTCGCCACGTTCCACCCGCCCGGCATGGACGAAAACATCACGGCTGCGGCTCACCGACGCAATCCGAACGATCAAATCGCTGCCCGCCAGCACACCGCGATCGCCCACCTGACCGCCGCCTTCTCCATAGAACGGCGTGGTGTCGAGCACCACCTGAACCGCATCACCCGCCTTGGCGGTGCTGGCTGGTTCGCCGTTCACCACCAACGCCTGCACGCAGGAGGCGTGATCGAGGGCTTCATACCCCTGGAAACAGGTGGCCGTCTGATTCGCCACCACCTGATCGATCGCATCCTGCAGCGTGAGGTCAATACTCACCGCAGCTGCCTTGGCCCGCTGACGCTGCTCCTCCATCGCCACCTCGAAGCCGTCGAGGTCGACGGCCAGGCCCTGCTCCTCTGCGATCTCCTGGATGAGCTCAAGCGGGAAGCCATAGGTGTCGTACAGCTCAAAAGCCTGGGCACCACTGATCTGCTTTGGTTTGAAGGCCAGCACCTCCGTCAGCAACTTCTCGCCGCGCTCGAGGGTCTCCAGAAAGCGGGCTTCCTCCCGCTGGAGTTCGGCCAGGATCACCTCCTGGCGCTCGAGCACGCTGGGGTGGGCCCCCTTCAGCAGGGCAATCGCCGCTTCCCCCATGGTGACGAGGAAGGGTTTGTCGATGCCCAGCAGGCGGCCATGGCGCACCACCCGGCGCAGCAGGCGCCGCAGGATGTAGCCGCGGCCCAGGTTGCTGGCAGTGACACCATCGCAGATCAGCTGCGTCACCGCACGGCTGTGGTCGCCGATCACCTTCAGCGACGTCTTGCCCTTATCGTTGAGCTGGTGGTAGTCGACCCCCGCCAGATCCGCGGCCGTTTGGATCAGCGGAAAGATCAGATCGGTTTCATAATTGTTAGGAACCTTCTGCAGGATCTGGGCCATCCGCTCGAGGCCCATGCCGGTGTCGATGTTGCGGTTGGCCAGCGGCGTGAGATTGCCTTCCGCATCGCGGTTGTACTGCATGAACACCAAGTTGTAGAACTCGATGAAACGGTCGTCGTTCTCGAGATCGATGCCCTCATCCCCCAGCTCCGGATTGAAGTCGTAATAGATCTCCGAGCAGGGGCCACAGGGGCCGGTGGAACCGGAGGCCCAGAAGTTGTCGGCCTCATCCATGCGGATGATCCGCTTGGGATTCACCCCGACCACATCGCGCCAGATCTGCTCGGCTTCGTCGTCTTTCCGGAAAACGCTCACCACCAGGTTCGTGGGGTCGATGCCATAAACGCCGGTGCTGAGCTCCCAGGCCCACTCAATCGCCTGCTGCTTGAAGTAATCCCCGAACGAGAAGTTGCCGAGCATCTCGAAAAAGGTGTGATGCCGTGCCGTGCGCCCCACGTTCTCAATGTCATTGGTACGGATGCACTTCTGCGAACTGGTGGCCCGAGGCGCGGGTCGCTCCTGCTGACCCAGAAAAACCGGCTTGAACGGCAGCATTCCCGCAATGGTGAGCAAGACCGTTGGGTCTTCAGAAATCAATGAAGCGCTGGCCATCCGCTTGTGACCGCGCTCGGCATAGAAGTTGAGGAAGGCCTCACGGATCTCCTCCCCACTGCGCGGTGCAGACGCTGCAGAAGACGACGATGCGGCGGCAACCATGACAGGAAAGGGGGACCCTGCCGTCATGATCGCCTTTGAACCGCCGGTGCCCGTGGCCGTTCCACCCAGTGATCCCAATATTCGCCAGCGACTGCGGCTGCAGTCGATCGGTTGGGCGCTGGCTGCCGGCATGAGCGCTGGGCTGCTGAGCTTGCCCTGGGGCCTGGAAGCTGCTGTGCGTTCCGGCGGTTGTGGCCTCTTTTACGGCCTGCTGGACTTCCACCTGCAACGGGTGGACCCCGACGACGGGCATCTGCAGGCGGGCCTGGTGGGAGCGGTCTGCGGGCTGCGCAGCCTCGGCATGCCCCTACCCCTTGACAACTGGCAGGTCGATGGCCTGGCATCATTACTATTGGAGCTACTTCAGGCCTGGCTGCCGTTGATCGGCAGTGCTTTCCTGCTCCACGGCACCCTCCGCTTCCTACCCGCGTCGCGGCCATGAGCCTGCTGCACGCCACCTGGCTTCCCGCCATCCGCACCTCCAGCAGTTCCGGTCAACCGGCACTGCTCGTTTGGGCTGACACCTGGCGGGTGGCCACACCGAAAGGCCCGGGCCTCACACCGG
>NZ_JBGKDP010000247.1:0-6331 GCF_042954245.1 Parasynechococcus sp. | reverse complement strand
GCTTGGTGAGCGAAATCCTGCCGGTTCATGCCCGCAAGCCGCTGTTCGGCTACGTGACGATGGTGTATTCGATCATGGCCATCGTTGTGTTGGGCCTGATCGTGTGGGCGCATCACATGTTCACCAGCGGGACACCTCCCTGGATGCGCCTGTTCTTCACCATTGCCACCGCATTTATCGCCGTTCCCACCGGCATCAAATTCTTCAACTGGTTGGCAACACTCTGGGGTGGACGCATCAGCCTCAACAGCGCCATGCTGTTTTCATGCGGCTTCATTGTGAACTTCGTGCTCGGAGGCATCACAGGGGTCGCCTTGGCGCAGGTACCGTTCGACATTCACGTGCACGACACCTACTTCGTTGTCGCCCACTTCCACTACATCGTTTTCGGTGGATCGGTGTTCGTGATCTTTGCCTCGATCTACCACTGGTATCCCAAGTTCACCGGCCGGATGCTGAACGAAGATCTCGGCCGCCTGCACTGTGCCCTCACCTTCATCGGCTTCAACCTGTGCTTCGGCCCTCAGCACTGGCTGGGCCTCAATGGGATGCCGCGACGCGTTGCTGAATACGACCCCCAATTCACCCTGATCAATCAAATCAGCTCCGTCGGAGCCCTGCTGATGGCCATCAGCACCCTGCCCTTCCTATGGAATGTGATTCACAGCGCCCTCAGCGGTCCTGTTGCAGGGGACAACCCCTGGAGAGCACTGACGCCCGAATGGCTGACCAGTTCTCCACCACCGGTCGAAAACTGGGTTGGTGAGGCGCCTCTGGTGGAAGAGCCCTACGGCTACGGCGTCCCACCGGACGAGTTGGACCTGACCGCAGCCAGCGGTCGTGATCTGTGGAGCAGCGGCAAATGACCACCACAGTTCCCATTAAGGATCAGGACCACGGCCATAGGGAGCATGCCGAGCATCCCGATCACCGCATATTCGGCCTCGCCACTTTTCTTGTAGCGGACGCCATGACCTTCGCCGGCTTCTTTGCGGCCTACCTCACCTTTAAGGCGGTGAACCCCCTACCGGATGGGGCCATTTACGAACTGGAGCTGCCGCTGCCCATCTTGAACACCGTTCTGCTGCTGGTGAGCAGTGCCACCTTCCACCGGGCCGGCCAGGCGATCCGACAGGACGATCACAGCCGCTGTCGACGCTGGCTACTGATCACCGCAGGCCTCGGCCTGGCCTTTCTGGTGAGCCAAATGGTGGAGTACTTCACACTCCCCTTTGGCCTCACCGACAACCTCTACGCCAGCACCTTCTTCGCCGCCACGGGATTTCATGGTCTCCACGTGACCCTTGGCGCCCTGATGATCCTGATCGTCTGGTGGCAGGCAAGGCATCCGCAGGGCCGCGTGACTGCAGCCGACCACTTCCCCCTGGAAGCAGCGGAGTTGTACTGGCACTTTGTTGATGGGATCTGGGTGATTCTCTTCGTGATTCTTTATCTGCTCTGATCCCTTGCCTTGATTGGCGAGCGTGGCCAGAATTCAGTTGAATCAACTCCTGAAATGCTGGTCGGCAAGGAACTGCTGGACAAGGCCAGATCGCTCAGCAATCGGCCGGAAGATGACATCGCCCGCGGCTGCGGCTACGTGGGCCCGAGTGGTCGTCTGCTGAAAAAGAGTTTTTATCGGGCCCTGGTGGAGGCCAAAGCGGCGGCCCAGGGATGGCAATTGCCAAAAAGCAACAACAGTTCCTCGGGCGGCAGCCGAGGTCGCCAGGCCGAATTCCGAACCCGTGTGCATGGCAACGGCAACCTGCTGATTGGCCACGCCTACACCCGTCGGCTCGGACTGGAACCCGGCCAGGAGTTCAAGATCGAGCTCCAGCGGGACTCCGGAATGATCGTTCTTCAGCAGATGGATCAAGACCAGCCGTGATCAGCCAGCCAGCTGGCTGATAGATCCTCATTCTTGTTTCGGCCATCGGCGTTTCCATCATCGGCAGCGGTGGCATGCTGCCGCCGCTCGGCATAACGGGCCAGTTGATCAGCCTCCAAGTTCACGGTGTCCCCGACAGCCAGATGTTTCAGGGTCGTCGCCTCCCAGGTGTGGGGGATGACGGCGAGGCTGAACGTCGTTCCATCGGCTGAACATTCAGCCACCGTGAGGCTGATCCCATCCACAGCGATGCTGGCCTTCTCACAGACGTAACGGCCGAATCGGGGTTCCGACCAGCGGATCGACAGGGCCCAGGAGTGGGGGAGAGTCTCCACGCGGGTGACTTCACCGGTGGCATCCACATGACCGCTCACCAGATGACCGCCAAGGCGGTCACTCAGCCGGAGCGCCGGCTCGAGGTTCACCGCTCCACCACGGTCCGCTTTACGTCCCAACGTGGTGCGACGCAGGGTTTCCTCACTCACATCGGCGCGGAAGCCATCCGCCATCAGCTCTGCCGCCGTGAGGCAAACGCCATCCACAGCCACGCTGTCGCCAAGGGCCAGGGGGGCAAATGGAGCACAGCCCCAAACCACCACCGCCCCGGCACGTCGCTCGATCCTTCCCACTGACTGCACCAGCCCCGTGAACATCGCTCGCAGCGGATCTCTGGCCATAATCGGATAGAGCTGCGCCGACGACATGGTCGAAATGAGCGTCGCCGGCATTGCCCTCGATGCCGCCAGCCGCACACCCATGGTGCTGCTGCGGGATCCAAGCGGTCGACGTCAGATCCCGATCTGGATCGACCAAGCGCAAGCCCATAACATCATGGCCGGACTGCAGGGGGGGGCACCACCACGCCCCCTTAGCCATGACCTGATGGCAGCACTATTGGTGGCTGGGGGGCTCGAACTGGAACGCGTGATCGTCCACGCGATTGAAGACAGCACCTTTCATGCGGTCTTGAAGCTGCGACCTGATCTCGACGAAGCGGAGTTGGCTGAGAACAAAGTGCTGGAACTGATCGAAGTGGATGCCCGACCCAGCGATGCCATTGCGCTGGCGATCCGCACCGGCAGCGGCATCTGGATGCTGGAGGAGGTGGTGGCTGAAGCATCGATTCCGGTGGATGCGGAGGCCGATGCTGAGGATCAAAGTGCCTTCAGCCGTTTCATCAACGAGCTCAGCCCTGCTGCATTGGCGCGACATCTGCGCAACCA
Organism: Parasynechococcus sp.; assembly: GCF_042954245.1. GTDB lineage: Bacteria > Cyanobacteriota > Cyanobacteriia > PCC-6307 > Cyanobiaceae > Parasynechococcus. The sequence continues at coordinate 3,220 of NZ_JBGKDP010000247.1, read as the reverse complement.
GGACAACGAAGCAGCCTCGGAGGAGTGAAAACCCGCGCCTTCGGCAGCGGCCGCCCCGTCAGCCTGTTCAGCCTGGGCACGATGCGAGCCCTCAACTCAGTCGCACAAATGGCCGAGGTGCTCGACGCGGCAGCGACAGCTGGAATCAATCACCTGGAAACCGCCCCGGCCTACGGACCTGCGGAACATTTTCTGGGAGAGGCCCTTGGCCAGAACAGCCGCACAAGCTCAGGCCACTGGGTCATCACCAGCAAACTGCTGCCAGGGCTGAGCTTCGAAGAGGGACAACGTCGCCTTGACCAGATCCTGGAGCGCCTGGGCTGTCCACAACTCGACAACCTGGCGGTCCATGGCATCAACCGGGAGGAGCACCTGGACTGGGCCCTGGTGGGCGATGGGTCCAGGCTTCTCGACTGGGCCCTCACCAGCGGCCTGGTCAGCCAGGTGGGCTTCAGCAGCCATGGCAGCAACCCGCTGATCGATCGAGCGCTGCGCAGCCAACGATTCAGCTTCTGCAGCCTGCACCTACATTGGCTGGATCCCCAGCGCCTGCCCCTGGCCCGTTGGGCCCTGGAGCAAGGCCTTGGTGTGATGGCGATCTCCCCTGCCGACAAAGGCGGTCGCCTGCAGGCTCCCAGCCCAACATTGGTGGAGGACTGCACTCCCTTTGCCCCCATAGAGCTGGCCTGCAGATTCCTGCTAGCGCAAGGCATCAGCACCTTGACCGTCGGTGCAGCGGCTGCAGGCGATCTTCAACTCGCGGCAAAACTGGCGCAGGAGGATGGACCCCTCAGCCAGATAGAGCAACAGGTTCTATGCACGGCAGAAGCACGGCAGCAGGAACGGCTCGGCCAGGAGCATTGCAAGCAGTGTCAGGCCTGCCTCCCCTGTCCGAACGAGGTTCCGATTCCAGAACTGTTGCGGTTGCGCAATCTGGCCATGGGCCATGGGCTCACCGCCTTTGCGCAGGAGCGTTACAACCTAATCGGCTGTGCCGGCCACTGGTGGGAAGAGCACGATGCCTCCGCCTGTGAAGGCTGTGGGGAGTGCCTTCCCCGTTGCCCTCATCAATTGCCCATTCCTGAACTACTGGCGGACACCCACCAACGGTTGGAGGCTTCACCGCAACGGCGGCTCTGGAGCTGAATCACGCCAGAGGCCTTGTAAGGCGCTCCGGTCTTCGGGCAACAGAGGCGGCAGCGACCAGCAGCGCGACCAGGTGTCAGCAGCCGGAAAGAGCAGAGGCCGTAGACGCGCCGAAAAGGCCTTCTGATCCTCAATTGACCCCGACGAGGTGATGGGAGCCCGCCAACCAAGCTGCGCCAAGCGGCGACGCAGGGGAGCCCGCCAACCAAGCTCGACCCAGCTTTGGGGCACCGGTTCACGACTGGCATCCGGTCGGAGCAGAACAGCCCAATGCAAAGGAGCACCGGAGGCAGGCAGCACCGCCCGAAGACGGGGATCCCGCCCCAGCAGGGCGATGCAGCGGTTGAGCGGAAGAACCACCAGCCGAGCCTCCCCCTTGAGCAGCCAGTTGGTGGCTTGACGGTCGTCGTAGGTGAGAACCTGGCGACGCAGCGCGCTCAAAGCATGGCCTCCGCCTAGATGGTCCGCCAGGCTCATCACCAGGCGGGGGCTGGCGGGCAGCACCACACGCCCTGCCATGGCAGCATCCAGCAACAGGGACCACCCCTCCTGCGCCACGGCCGAGTCATCCTGCAGCAGCATCACCCAGGGGCTGACGGCCAGCGGCAACACCCGATCCTGAAGGGCACCGAAGCCTCCCAGCAGAGCGTTGGCCTGAGCATCCAACTGGCTGCGGAGCGGTTCAGAAGCAATGGGCTGGAGCGTGTCCGCTGGATGAGCATCAAGCCACCCATCACCTATCACTAACAAATCGGCGCGCGCCTGATCCTCCGGCGTCCAGTCCTGCTGGGCGGGAGCCAGCGTCAGGCGCCAAGGCTTGGGCAAAGCATCAGCCCAGGGTTTTGGCAGCACACCAGCTGGGGCCATCAGTGTTGGAGTGGCTGTCGCCGGACGACAGCCGGCCAGCAGCACGGTTCCCGTCGCCCCGATCATCTGGAGCACATGGCGCCGGCTCAGGGGACCCAACCGCTCACTCCAGACGTTCATGGGGTTGACGTTACGGGGCGGCTGAGCAGCTGCTCCAAGGCACGCTCACAATCGAGCACCAGTTCGGCACAGGAGCAGCCCCGCAGCTGGGCGAGCAGCAGCAGGGCACCGGCTCCCACACCTTCTTTTACATAGCCTCGTTCGTAGTCCCTCAACGGCTGATGGGCGCTGTTGTGAAAACGCACGCCACAGGCCAGGACGGATAGCGTGGCAGCCACGTGGCCCGCGGTGGCAGCCACCAGCCCCCCAAAGGGAGATTGGCTCGCGGCAGCCGCACCCTCATCAGCGAGCCAGCCGGTGGTGCCGATCAGCACCTGCGCAACCAGGCGCTCCCGCTGACTGGCGGGCAGAGCCTGCATTGCCAGCGCCAGAACAGCCAGCATCTGGCAACCACCACCCAGCAATAGCGGTTGTTCCGAGGACACCGCTCCCACCAACACCCCTGCAGTGAAGGCCTGAAAGGGATCACCAACAGCGGCCAGGATCTGCTCGGCCGCAGGATCTACTCCGAGGGATGCCCTCTGCAAGCCTCGGGTGACCAGCGCTTGCTTGAACTGCTGGGGGGGCTGACGGGCACTACCACTGATCAGATGGGCAACCTCCACGCCGAGGGCCGTCAGCACCGCTTGAGCGGTGGTGGTTCCTCCTGGAACACATTCCGCAAGCACCAGGGGGCGTTGCAGCCGCCGCCCCAAGTGCTCCCCCTCTCGCCACAGGTGCTGCACCCGCGACAACGGCATCGCCGCACCGCTGGAGAGACATGCCGACGGCCCCTGATCCAGGGGCTCAATGGCCAGATGAGGGAAATCGGGTTTCTGGTCTAGGCCGAGAGCCGCCACCTGCGGTGTCAGCTTCAGGCGATGCACCGCCACATGGCTAAGCAGGGCGGGGGAGACCCCAGCGGGCAGCGGCGGCAGGGGCCAACGGCGCTGCCCAGCCGGCCCATGGATCAGGAGCTCCGCATCAGCAAGGGCCGTATAACGCCGCGAGGCTGCAGTAGAGCCAGCGGCGGAGATCCCTTCATGCTCAGCCGTCCGCGTAGCCGCCAACACCAGCAACAGATCCACCGGTTGATCCTTAGATGTCC
>NZ_JBGKDP010000246.1:0-5347 GCF_042954245.1 Parasynechococcus sp. | reverse complement strand
GAAGATGGAGATCACCTCCAAACCGGAGGAAATCGATGAAATCGATCGAAAGATCCTGCAGCTGGAGATGGAGAAGCTCTCCCTCGGCCGTGAATCCGACAGTGCCAGCCAGGAACGGCTGCAACGGATCGAACGGGAACTAGCGGACCTGGGAGAACAGCAAAGTTCCCTGAATGCTCAGTGGCAACAGGAGAAAGGCGCGATCGATGAGCTGTCGTCGCTCAAGGAAGAGATCGAACGGGTGCAGCTGCAGGTGGAACAGGCCAAACGCAGCTACGACCTCAACAAAGCGGCGGAACTGGAATACGGCACCCTGGCCTCGCTGCAGAAGCAGTTGCTCGAACAGGAAGCCCAAATCGCCTCAGAGGAGCCTGGCGAGAAAGGCTTGCTGCGGGAGGAGGTGAGCGAAGACGACATCGCCGAGGTGATCGCCAAGTGGACCGGAATCCCTGTGGCGCGGCTAGTGCAGAACGAAATGGAGAAGCTGCTGCAGCTGGAGGATGACCTGCATCAGCGGGTGATCGGGCAGCACCAAGCCGTCACCGCCGTCGCAGATGCGATTCAACGGTCCAGGGCAGGGCTGAGCGACCCGAACCGCCCCATCGCCAGCTTTCTGTTTCTCGGTCCCACCGGTGTCGGCAAGACGGAACTCTCCAAAGCGCTCGCCAACCGGCTGTTCGACAGCGATGACGCCATGGTGCGCATCGACATGTCGGAGTACATGGAGAAGCACACCGTGAGCCGTTTGATCGGGGCGCCTCCCGGCTACGTGGGATATGAGGCCGGTGGCCAGCTCACCGAAGCGGTGCGTCGTCGGCCCTACGCCGTGATCCTGTTCGACGAGGTGGAGAAAGCCCACCCGGATGTCTTCAACGTGATGTTGCAGATCCTCGATGACGGCCGTGTCACCGACGGGCAGGGCCGCACCGCGGACTTCACCAACACCGTGCTGATTCTCACCAGCAACATCGGCAGTCAGTCGATCCTGGAGCTGGCCGGCGATCCCGAGCAGCATGGAGCGATGGAAAGCCGGGTGAATGAAGCTCTCCGGGCCCATTTTCGGCCGGAATTCCTCAATCGCCTCGACGATCAGATCATCTTCCATAGCCTCAGGCGGGAGGAACTGCGTCAGATCGTCACCCTCCAGGTGGAACGTCTGCGTCAGCGGCTGGCTGAGCGCAAGCTGGAGCTCAGCCTGAGCGATGGGGCCGCCGACTGGCTCGCCAATGCCGGATATGACCCCGTCTACGGGGCACGACCGCTGAAACGAGCTGTGCAACGGGAACTGGAGACACCCATTGCCAAGGCGATCCTGGCGGGTCGTTACAGCGAGGGGCAGGCAATCAGCGTGGAGCTGGAATCGGACGCGTTAGCTCTGCGCTGAAAACCAGGGGGGAACCGCGCTGTACGTGGCCGCATTGCTGCTGTTCTCCCGTGCCTCCACGCCGTAGCAACAGGTGCGACCACCATCCCACTCCTGCAGCAGCTCATTGGCCCAGGTCCAGATCAAGGCCGCCGTTGCCTCCATGCCCACGTTTTCCATCACACGGAGATCAATGGCCTGGAGGTCGTGCAGCCGCTGCCATTCCGCCAGCAGTGGATCGTCGGCATTGACAAGAAAGGTGTGATCGAACTGCTGCCGCAAGCGTTGTTCGAAGGGGCGAAGGCTGGAGAAATCAACAACAAAACCGCAGGCATCCAGCTCCGTTGTGGCGAACCAGAGGTTGAAACTGCGGCTATACCCATGCACGAAGCGGCAATGGCCCTGGTGGCGCCACTGCCGGTGACAGCAGGGGTAGCCGCTGAAGGCTTTGGTGCAGCTGTAGGGGGTCGGAGAGACAAGCAAGAGGTGAAAACGCGGAATGGAGCACGCTGCGGGAAGATTCAGGTGTTGCCCGAATGTCCGAGGCCTGATGCAGCCCCTCAGCCCCGCCTTCATTGACCAACTCCGTTTTAACGAAGCGGGGCTGATTCCAGCTGTGGCCCAGGACTGGCTGGATGGGGCTGTGCTGATGGTGGCCTGGATGAACCGGGACGCAATCGAAGCCACCCTGCGCAGCGGTGAGGTGCATTACTGGAGCCGCTCACGCCAGGAGCTTTGGCACAAGGGGGCCACCAGCGGTCACATCCAGACGATGCGGGAGATCCGCTACGACTGTGATGCCGACGTGCTGCTGGTGACCGTGGAGCAGGTTGGGGATGTGGCCTGCCACACGGGCTCCCGCAGCTGTTTCTACGAAAACAGCGATGCCCGAACCACAGGTGGAGCAGAGGCTCTAGCGCCACCAACGGATGCCTGCACCGAACTGTTCCGGGTGATCGAGGGGAGACGCGAGCAACCGGAGGAAGGCAGCTACACCAACAAGCTGCTGGCGGGGGGAGATAACAGCATCCTCAAGAAAATCGGCGAGGAGAATGCTGAATTCGTGATGGCCTGCAAAGATGGCGATGTCGCCGAGATCGCCGGCGAAGCTGCGGACATCATCTTTCACATGCAGGTGGCCCTAGCCCATCATGGCGTGAACTGGCGGCAGGTGCAGAAAGTGCTGGCAGCGCGACGGGGTGCCCCGCGCCGGCACTAAGGCAGACAGGGGCTGTCGCTGCTGATCACCACTTCATCACCAAGCTCCACGGTGTCCAACAACACCCCCATGGTGAGCTGACCGGCGTTGATGCAACCGCCAGTCACCGCCTTGCCGATCCGGGACTCGTCATTGGTGCCGTGAATGGCGAAGCTGTACCAGCGGAAAACGCCGTCGTAGGTGTTGAAACGAAAAGGCTGCTCTGTGGCGGGCACAGGAGCCAGGCTGATGTAGCCGATGCCATATTCCCCAGTTTCCCCATCACCTTTGAAGTCAATGGAGTTCATGTTGGTGAAGAGGCTCTCGTGCAGCTCCTCTTCCGATTTTCCGGATTGCTCCACCAGGGAGGGATCCATCTCGAAGCGGTCATTGCTGAGAATGGCGTTGACCTGAAAGGTTCCGAGCGGCGTGACGCCCTCTTCAAAGGCGGTGCCTTCACAGCCGATGCCATGGCGACCATGGCCAACGGTGAAACGCAACGGTCCCTCGGCACGATCCAACACACCTTCACTGGCTGCTGGATTGCTGCCGTCCAGTTGGATCCGAATCATTTCTCGAATCTGAGGGTCCTGCTGGGGCAGGCTGTTGTTGGAACAACAACCCACCAGGCTCAGTGGCAGACCAGCCAGCGCCAGAGAACGGATCAGGTTCATCGATCAACCACGACTGCCGGCAGCATGCCGCGCTGAAATGGTGACGTCACTCAGGTGATTCGGATTCGGCCGGTTCGATGGGCTTTCGAATCGTTGAACCGAAACGGGTGGTCTGCTGCATCACCCACGCCAGCGTGAGACGGTCCCGCTCCGATGGCACCAACACCGGACGTTCGCCTTGGCTGATCGCCAGAACATCAGTGGGAACAGAACTGTGGCCCCAGAGGCCGAAGGCGTGGCCCAGTTCGTGCAGGGCCGTGGCCTGCAGTGCTTCAGCCTGCAGCCCGGGTGACACCATCACCTTCAACTGGGGTTCAAGCCTTCGGCGGCCCTGGCGCTGCACGTCCACAACCTGAAGTTGTGTGCGTCCGTTGCTGGCGCGCCACACCCCAGCGACCTGCCGTCGGGCCGGACGCTGACGATGAATCAACACGTTGGCCTGTTCCGGACTGTCCACCAGCGTGAGCGGAACAAGTGCACCCCAGGTGGTCAGCGCCGAGGACACCTCATCAAGCCAGCGCTGGTCCCAACGGTTGGCCGGCGTGGCGGCGGCGGGCTGAACCCAGACGCACCAGTGTTTCAACACGGGCGGGCCTAAGGGAGTTGTGGCGATGGAGGAGACATAGCCCGGCCTTTGGCCTGGAGCCTGGCGTTCCAAAGCCACCCGCAGCATTCGAACCTGCTGTTGTGGAGGACAGAGCTCGGGCTGCATCAGGCGGCGGGAAGACCCACACCGCGGGCCATCAGGGTCGCCAGCAACGGAATGCTGGCGAAGCCCACCAATTCAACATTGATGATCCAGGCCAGGCGATTCGCGAGGGCCTCGCTCACCTTCGGTAGCTCACCCTTGCGCAGCGGAATGGCCCAGAGGATGTAGGTAATCGTGGGATAGAGCGACAGGCCTCCCACGGAGAGGTACAAACCAACCTTCCACCAGAACAAAGGATTCTGGGTGTAAAACTCAGCTCCCTGGCCGAAGTGGATCACCCGCAGGATTCCACTGACGAGAAGAGCCAGGGCAGCGATGCCATAGACAATGTCGGTGATCACCATCGCCGTGGCTTCCTGGCGATTCGGATCAGTTTTGATCAGCTTCCGCTCCAGCACCAGGGCGCCGAAACAGAGCATGAAGCTGAGGTAGTGAACGTAGGCAACGCCAGCGTTTTTGGCGATGTCGGACGTGAGAGCGACGGCCAAGGGCATGGGCGTGGCGACGGTAGGTGCGGTGACCTTAGCTACCCAATTGAATTAACAATGAAAGATTCACTTCACTAACAGAAAGAAAGAGTGAAATAGCGCACAAAGCATTAATTCGGGAGTCTTTATTATGACCGCCAGAAAAAAAACGCTTTGGTTCTAGGTTCAATTCAGCCGTATCGTCATGATGATGAGTTCTCTGAGTGCTTTTCTCGGCGAAATTGGTCGCCATCAACTGCTCACTCCAGAGCAGGAACTCATGATGGGGAGGAAGGTTCAGGCGATGGTCGCCATCACAGAACGCTGTCATCTAGCTGGCGGGAGTGGCCCAGCCTGTGAGTATAGCGATGAAGAAAAAGGTGTGATTCGCCGTGGCGAACGGGCCAAGAATCAGATGATTACGTCCAACCTTCGCCTTGTTGTCAATCTGGCCAAGCGTTATCAGGGCAAAGGTCTGGATCTGCTCGATCTGATTCAAGAGGGAACCCTTGGCCTGACCCGTGCCGTCGAGAAATACGATCCCACCCGCGGCCATCGTTTCTCCACCTATGCCTACTGGTGGATTCGGCAGGGCCTGAACCGAGCGCTCTCCACCCAAAGCCGCACGATTCGCATTCCCGTGAATGTGAACGAAAAGCTCACCAAATTGCGGGCTGCCAAGGCACGCTTGATGCAGCGCAATGGCCTCAGCCCCAGCGGAGAGCAGCTGGCGGTGTTCATGGAGATCCCCATCGCTGAGGTGGAAGATCTGCGGGCCTGTGAACTGCGCAGCGTCACCGTGAGCCTGCAGGGAGTTGTGAAATCGAAATCGGATCCCTCCGAGCTGGTGGATGTGCTGCCCAGCGAGGAGCTGCCGCCGATGGAACGGGCCGAGATCGATGAACGCACCGCGTCGGTCTGGTCCTTGCTGGCCAA
>NZ_JBGKDP010000245.1:0-4251 GCF_042954245.1 Parasynechococcus sp. | reverse complement strand
CGGTTGTTGCGGCCCTTGCGGCGGTGTTTGGCCACCACCAGGGTCCGCTCCGGCTTGCGGCTGGTGATCTCACTGAAATCAGTGACCACCCGGGTGCGGGTACCGGGGGTGTAGGGGCGGAAATTACGGATTGCCATGACGATTCAGACCCCTCAGGACTCAGGGAAGAGTTGGATCGAGTTGCCCTCCGCCAGGCGCACCACGGCTTTCTTCACTTGGGCACGTTTGCCGGCGAAGCGACCCATGCGACGGGAGCGTCGCGGGGGATTCATGGTGCTGATGCCGGTGACCTTCACATCGAAGAGCTGCTCAATGGCGGCCTTGATGTCGGGCTTCGCGGCGCGGTGGTCCACCTCGAAGGTGTACTGGTTGATTTCGAGGGCGCGGGTGGCCTTCTCGGTGATCAGGGGACGGCGGATCACATCCGCCAGGCGTCCTTGAAAACGTTCAGTCATCGCCGTAGACCTCCTGGATGGTTGCGAGAGCTTCCTCGCCCAGCACCAGAGCATTGGCGTGGAGCAGGTCGAAGACGTTCAGCTGATCTGCAGAGATCAACTTGACTTTCTCTAGGTTGCGCACGGAACGGCGTACAACATTGGAGGGTTTCGTCAGAACGATGAGCACCTTGGAGCCGGCAGTAACACCGAGGCGTCCCAGAGCATCCGTGATCTCACGGGTCTTGGGGGCCTCTAGCGAAGCACCGAAGTGCCTCACGACGGTCACATCGTCAATGCGGGCCATCAGCGCAGTGCGCAGGGCCAGACGACGCTCCTTGCGGTTCATCGCAAGGTTGTAGGTACGGGGCTTGGGGCCAAAGATAATGCCGCCGCCGGGCTTCAGGGGAGTCCGAATGGATCCCTGACGGGCCCGACCAGTTCCTTTCTGTTTGTAGGGCTTGCGACCACCACCGCGCACTTCTGAGCGGGTGAGGGTGCTGGCGGTTCCTTGGCGTGCATGGGCCTGCTGACGCAGAACAGCCCGATGCATGAGATCAACGGCGGTGGTCTCTTTGGCCACCTTCAGGTTCAGGGTTGCCTTGCCGGCTTCCTTGCCTTGCCAATCACGAACGACACAACTGGACATCACTTACCTCCTTTGGCGGGCTTAGCGCCCACGCGCAAGGCCGGGCGGATGTTAAGCAGCGCACCAGGCTTGCCGGGCACGGATCCCTTCACCACCAGCAGGTTGTGTTCGCTGTCCACCTTGAGGATGGTCAGACCGCGGGTGGTGATTTTCTTGCCGCCATAGCGACCGGCCATCCGCTTTCCGGGATAGATGCGGCCCGGAGTCGTACCGGCACCGGTCGAACCGGGCTCGCGGTGGTTCTTCGAACCGTGGGTCATCGGCCCCCGGCTGAAGCCGTGGCGCTTCTGGTAGCCAGCGAAGCCGCGGCCGACGGTGTCACCGCTGACGTCCACCTTCTGGCCGGCTTCGAAATCGCCGACGGTGATGGCGCCACCGAGTTCGAGACCTTCAACGCTGTCGACCCGGTATTCGCGTAGATGACGCAGAAGGCCCTCACCGGATTTATTCAGGTGACCCTGGGCGGGCTTGTTGATCAGCTTCTCGCGGGTTTCGCCAAAGCCGATCTGCACTGCGGAATAACCGTCAGTATCGTCGTTTTTGAGTTGGGTGATGCGGCAGGGGCCGGCTTCGATCAAGGTGACCGGAACAGCTCTGCCCTGCTCGTCGAAGAACTGGGACATACCCAGCTTCTTCCCGAGGATGCCGATGGACATGGATGGGGAGGAAGCGCCAGCGTGGACAACCACCACGCGGAGAACCGCTTGGGGTCAGGTGCTGATCGATTGGACGCAGACGTGGTTCGAAGCGGAACTCCCGAAGGAGTGGATTCGAATGGGCTAGCGAACGATTCAGCAAGGCTGGGACTTGCATCTGCACGATGTGCTGTTGCAGTTTCCCCGACGGAGTTCTCCGAAGAAAGCTTCCGTGCTGGCCTGGGGATTCGACGCAATCGTCGAATCTGTTCTGCCGACTGGAGGCCCGGCTAGCGGACGGGCACAGAAACGCAGAACAAACAATGAGTCTACAACACCGACCTCCCCGCTCCCCTGATCCCTCTGCCTGCTGCCAGAATTCCTCCCAATCTCTGTAGCTGCCATGCCTCTGCTTCTCACCGGTCGGGCATTTCGCCGTGATCTCGAAGCCAATGGCTGTCTGGCGGTGCAGGCTCCGCTCGAAGGCGGTGCAGAAACCCGCCTACTAAGACGTCTGCGCGGTGCCGGCTACAGCACCCGCATGGCATCAGCCCGTGGCCTTGGTGATCCGGAGGTATTCCTCACCCAGAAGCACGGCATCCGTCCTCCCCATCTCGGTCATCAAAGTGTTGGCCGTGGTGCTGCTGTGGGAGAAGTGCAGGAGGTGGCTCCCCAGCTCGGCGACCTGTTTGAAGGTGATGCTCCTGTGGCCCTCTGGTTGCTGGAAGGTCAGGTGCTGTCGCGCTCCGAACTTCTTTCGCTCTACGATCTGTACAAGCGCGAACCGCGTTTACGCATCATCGTGGAGATGGGTGGTGCTCGCAGCCTGAAGTGGGAACCGATGACCACATATCTGAAGGCCTGACGCCTGACGACGCCCTCGATCAGGGCTGCTGGGTCAAGCTGATCTGTGGAGCAAGCAACCAGGATTTGCCTGCCATTGCCGATCTGACCGCTGTTTTTGCGGCTGTCGGTGTCCATTGCGTTGATGTGGCTGCCGATCCAGCAGTCGCCCTTGCAGCTCGTCGCGGCCTGGATTGGGCTGAGGCTCAAACAGGGCGTCGTCCTTGGCTGATGGTCAGCCTCAGCGACGGCATCGATGCTCACTTCCGCAAGGCTTGGTTTGATCCTGGCCGCTGCCCTGAGGACTGTCCACGGCCCTGCGAAAGGATTTGTCCGGTGGCAGCGATTCCACCCGCTGCTGGGATCGACCAGCAGCGTTGCTATGGCTGCGGCCGCTGCTTGCCGGCTTGCCCCCATGGCATGATCGAGGAACGCGACCACCGATTGGCACCCGGGCAGGTGATCTCACTGCTGCAATCGATTCAGCCCGATGCTGTGGAGATTCACACGACGTCTGGGCATGACGAGGGCTTCTCGACGCTGATCCAAAGCCTTCAGCAGCACAAGGTTCCCTTGCGGCGCTTGGCCGTGAGCTCAGGCTTGGAGGGCCACGGCGTCAAGGCCGATCAGTTGGCTGGTTTGCTCTGGCGTCGCTACTCCCGCCTGCGGCAAGTCGGTTACAGACCCCTCTGGCAGCTGGATGGGCGTCCGATGAGCGGCGATGTCGGCGCTGGCACAGCGCGGGCTGCAGTTCAGCTTTGGCGTGCCATGCGGGGTCTGGCCCCGCCGGGCCCGCTGCAGCTTGCCGGTGGCACCAACGCCGCAACGCTGGAGTTCTTGCACCCGACGGAGCGGCCTGCTGGCATCGCCTTTGGTGGTGTGGCCCGTCGCTTGCTGATGCCTGTGCTGGATGAGGCGCAAACCCGTGGGCTTGCCCTGTGGCAATGGCCCGACGGTTGGAAGCGTGCCCTGTCTCTGGCGCGTCCATTGGTTACGCCATGGTTGCAGCGCTCTTGCTAGAAGGCTGAAACGCGCAGATCCCATGGGTACGCAACGGGTCACCGACGATCTGAATCGCCTTCTCGAGCTCCTGCCGGATGCCGTGCAGGAGCAGTTGCAGCCGGAGGAAGCGCGACAGCAGTTGCTTGAGGTGGTGCTCGATCTCGGTCGGGTTCCGGAAGCGCGTTATCCAGGCTGTGCCCTGGCACTAGGTTCCACGCCCTTGTCCCGCGAGAGTTTGGCGGCCGTGGTGGCCAGGCTTGGTCAGTTCGGAGGCGATAACCGGGCGGGAATCGAACGAACGCTTCACCGGATCAGTGCGATCCGCAATCGTCAGGGCGAGGTGGTCGGTCTGACCTGCCGGGTGGGCCGAGCCGTGTTCGGCACCGTTGCCATGGTGCGGGACCTCCTGGATGGAGGGCAGTCCCTGCTGTTGATGGGGTGCCCGGGTATCGGCAAGACAACGGCGTTGCGCGAGATCGCACGGGTGCTCGCGGATGAGCTGGAGCGGCGCGTTGTTGTGATCGACACGAGCAATGAGATCGCCGGTGATGGCGATATCCCGCACCCCGCAATCGGTCGGGCCCGCCGCATGCAGGTGGCCAGGCCTGAGTTGCAGCACCAAACCATGATCGAGGCGGTGGAAAACCACATGCCCGAAGTCATCGTGATCGATGAGATCGGCACGGAG
>NZ_JBGKDP010000244.1:0-3876 GCF_042954245.1 Parasynechococcus sp. | reverse complement strand
GGAACGCCGATGAATGCTGAGGTCAGCGTCGGGCCGGAATCGGATAAGGAATGCGGCGGTGGCGCATCCGCCGCCACACCTGCACGAAGGCACGAATCACCAGTTCCACTTCGCTGCGGTTGAGGCTGCTTTTGCGCAGTTGTCCATCCCGCTGCCGCGCTTCCACAATCCGCCGCACCGTGTCCACTGCCTGGGCATCGGAGGTGTCGGGGGGGAGGGATCGAAGCGCCGCCTCAGATCCGTCGGCCAGCATCAAGATCGCTGTTTCTTTTGAGCGGGGTTCCGGGCCCCTGTAACGGAAGCGGCGCTCCTCAACTACACCGCCGCCCTCCTGGGCCTTGTGCAGGAAGTAACCCATTTTCAAGGTGCCCTGGTGCTCAGGGATGAAATCGGCGATGGGCCGGGGCAGGCGATGGCGCCGCGCCAGCTTCAGCCCCTCATCCACATGAGCTTGAAGCACCGCTGCACTCCCCTGGGGGTCATCCAGCGCGTCGTGGGGATTGGGGCCGTCCTTCTGGTTCTCGATGAACCAGTCCGGCGCATGCAGTTTGCCAACGTCGTGATACAGTGAACCTGTTCGGATTAGGTCCACATCCGCACCAATCGCCCGCGCCCCTTCCTCTGCCAGACCGCAGATCATCAGGGTGTGTTCAAAGGTTCCCGGGGCTTCACAGGACAGGCGGCGTAACAGGGGCCGCTCCTGATCCGCCAGTTCCAGCAGCCGCGCCCGGGTGAGCAGGCCAAAGGAGCCTTCCAGCATCGGGATCAGCAGCAGGCTGAACATCAGCAAAACACCGAGTACAAAGGAATCGGTGGCCAGTTCATCCAGGCTTGGATTTAGATTTCCCCAGAGCCGCAGGCCAGTAACCGGTTGCAGCAGCAGCCACTGCCCCACAAAAGCGCCAATCGGCAACAGCACCGTCAGTTGCAGCAACTGGCCGCGACTGCGCTGACGGCCTGCGATCAAGGCCCCAGCGGCAGCCACCGTTGCCGCCACAATCAGGCGACCATCCCCAAACCCCTGAATAGGTTCTGGCCAGAGCAGAGCGGCCACCCCCATCCAGACCAACCCGCAGCCGGTGCCGAGGCCTTCCGCCAGCACCAGGGTGGGCGCCACCAGCACGGCCAGAGGGCTCATGGATCCTTTGAACCAGAGTTTGGCTCCCTGCACCATCAGCAGCAGGCCTACCGCCAGCAGGGCGTGGCGCAGCTCTAGCCCAGGCCGTTCGCGCCGCATCACCAGCAGCATCACGGCGCAGGCTGCAGCGGCTTCAACGAACCGTTGGAACCAGATTAATGGTTGGGGTTCGCGGCGCACGCGGCCGAAATAATCCAGCACGTCGTAGGCCTGGGGGCTTATCGGCTCGCCCTTGCGGGTGATCAGATCCCCCTTGCGCACCTCGATGGTGGGGATGGCCTGTTTGGTCAGCTGTTCCTCGATCAGCTGTTTGCTCAGGTTTGGGTCGGTGCGCAGGTTGCTGCTGCCGCGCAGGGCGCTGGTGAGCACCTTGCCGGCCAGAGAGCGCGCCGCCGTTGGCTGCAGGGCAACTGCCTTTAGTTGCTGGTCGGCGGCCTGGCGCAATTGCTCAATAGCCAGGTTGCTCACCAGCCCTTGGCTGAGCATGCGATCAGCGGTGCTGCACACCGCTTCGTCCCAGGCCAGACGCTCCCGTTTGCTGCGTCGTTCCAGCCACTTTTTCTCTTGATTAGACAGGTTCACCGGCCCGATCCGGTCTCCAGATCCGGTGTTGGTGACCTCCTGCAGCTGCAGCAGTTGTTGCTCGAGCCGTTGTTTGAGCGCTTGGGTCTGCTCCTGATCGATGACCTGCACCACCGATCGTGCCACCAGAGAGGCCCGTTGTTGCTCGAGGGCGGTGCTGTCCTGCACCAGGGCATCCTTCGGAGCGATGGTTTCAAACGGGGCCAGCGATCCGGGTTGAAGTTTCGGCTTGATCAGCCAGGGCAGGCTTGAAACTGCGGCTACGGAAAGGCACAGCAGCAGAACAACAAGGGTCTGCAGTCGCGTCCAGCGCAGCAGGCGTCCCCCTGGGCCTTCGAGCCGCACCCAGTTCCGCCAAAGGCTGCTCAGCCGTGGAACACGAACCAAAAAGGACCCTGTAGTGGTTTAACGCTAGCTCTCTCCAAAGGGCATGCTGGACGGAGTGCACGGGGATGCCATGGCCCTGCGTTTGGACGGCAAGGTGCTGGCAAGGGATGTGGAGCATCGTCTTCAAACCCTGATCGAACGGCGTCTGGCCGAGGTGGGGCGACCGCCGGGCTTGGCGGTGCTGCGGGTTGGTGATGATCCCGCCAGCGTCGTCTACGTCGCCAACAAGGAAAAAGCCTGTGCTCGGATCGGGGTGGCCAGCTTTGGTGATCACCTCCCCGGCAACACGCCTCCAGCGCAGGTGCTTCAGACGATTGAAGGATTGAATGCCAACCCTGCAGTGGATGGGATCCTCCTGCAGCTGCCCCTTCCTGCTGGCCTCGATGAGGGGCCGCTGCTAATGGCCATTGATCCTGAAAAGGATGCCGATGGTCTGCATACCCTCAATCTCGGACGGTTGCTCAAGGGGGAACCGGGCCTGCGCAACTGCACCCCCGCCGGGGTGATGGTGATGCTGCGCAGCAATGGCATTGATCCAGCGGGCAAGCGCGTTGTGGTGATCGGCCGCAGCATTCTCGTGGGGCAGCCGATGGCTTTAATGCTGCAGGCGGCCAATGCCACCGTCACTATCGCCCACTCCCGCACAGCTGATCTGGCGGCTTACACCCGGGAAGCCGACATCCTTGTGGTGGCAGCAGGCCGTCCTGAGTTCATCGGGGCCGAGCACGTGCGGCCGGAGGCGGCGGTGGTGGATGTCGGCATTCACCGCAAGCCGGAAGGCGGATTGTGCGGGGATGTTCGTGCGGCTGAAATCGAGTCGATTGCTGCTGCGCTTTCGCCTGTCCCTGGCGGTGTGGGACCGATGACGGTGACGATGCTTCTGGTGAATACCGTTCTGGCTTGGTGCAGACGCCACAACCTTGACCATGATTTGGACGATCTCGTGCCCTGATCGGTTCCATACCGCTGCATTGGCTGTTCCCCACCCCCGTTATGCAGGTGGACCTTGAGCCCGATGCCGCCAGGGCCGCAGCGATGCAGCAGCAGCTGGAGCAGTTCGATGCCCAGCTGTATCAGTACCCTGAGTTCAGCGATCACAACAACTTCACCGGGGATCTGCCGGGCCATGCCGGCCTGGACTCAGTTGCATTGCATGGATGCGTTCCAGTGGCCGAATGGGCAGTTGGCTGAGCACGTTTTGGTCTATTCCGGTCGCTGTTAGGTCTGGATTACGGTCTTGTAGCCCACATCCAAAAGGCCTGGCCCGTGGTGTGTGCGAGGAATCGCGGAAGGGTGGATCTGCACAGCCACCGCAACGCTCAGTTGAGCGCGATTTTCTATGTGTTGACGGATCTGGTGAACGGGAGCGGGGAGCTGGAATTTGAGCCGCCCGATGACTACTTCAGCCATGTGATGACGATCCCCTATCGCGATACGGCTGCCTCTGGTGGTGTGTTCGCGCGCTGCCCCACCGTCTCCTGCTGTTCTCTTCGGACTTGCATCATGGGGTGTTTTTTTATGAGAGAAGCGGCTTTCGCTATTCGGTTTCCTACGATTTGGCCATCATCACAGTGCCAGGCAAGGGAAGCGAGATGCGAATACTCCATTCGATGGATTGGGTGTTCCTCGGCAGCTAAGGACTCGGCCTGAGAGAATCCCGCCAGCCAGGGTCCACCCATGAGCGCCGAGTTCGATTTTGAGGCCTATCTCGGCAAGGCCAAAGACCAGGTGGAAGCGGCCCTTGATGGATCCCTCGGTCCTGAGCGGCC
>NZ_JBGKDP010000243.1:0-4162 GCF_042954245.1 Parasynechococcus sp. | reverse complement strand
GATGAAGATCGGGGCCTTAAGAATGGGCTGGGAGCAAAAGTTGCCTGGGCTTTAGGTGATGGTGATGTGAACTTTGCCTTGGCAGATGGGATTGAGGATCTTTTAAATGGTATTTATTTGTCACTCGATCACCGCCAGGGTTGGGAATCTGATGGCACCTATTTAGGTAACTACACCGACCCTCGTGTTGGTTTGGGCTTTACATTTGGTGGTGATGAAATCTCCTTGATGATTGAGGCTGGTCCTCGTTTCTATGTTCCCGGCAGCTATGCAGATTTAGATCAGCGCACTGACTTGGCTGGTGAAATCGAACTCTCTGTTTCCATCAGTGACGCCACGCTGTTCTTGCATTGGCAGCAAGCTTATAGCTGGGAAGATGCATCGGGCTGGGGAGAAGGCTGGCAACACCATGGCGGCACTGGCGTAACATTCACCTTCTAGGTTCCAACAATCGGTTGAACTTTGTTTGATCAGGAGGGCATCACTGCCCTCCTTTTTTAATGTCTATCTTCTGTAGCTCAGCCTGCATGCAGCCACTGAGCCTCGCTGATGGGTGTGTTGACCACCTTGATGAGCTTCAAGCTGTCGCCGTCGATCAGGCCGGCACGGGCATGGGTTTGGTTCGGTCGCGTCAGCGTCATCAGCAATTGGTTCGTTACCGGATTCCACTGGATGGGGCTGCCCGCCTTAAGCGTCCATGGCTCCAGGGCTCTACGTTGTGTCACCTCTCCCGCTTCGCTGATCAGCACCAGTTCGTGATTGCCCCGTTGCTGCTCCCAGCGCCCCAGCACAGCCCAGATCTGTTTGCCGCGGTTGTCGCAGGCCACCCCCAGCACCGCCTGATCACCGAGGTGCAGTTGCTTCGGCGCTTGCCCTGGAACCACCAGTTCGATCGAGCGTCTGTAATCGGGCCAGTGCCGGATCAGCACGGCCCGTCCTGAAGCACCGCAGAAGGTTCCCAGCTCCCTGCTCCCCGGCAGCATCTGCGACTTTTTCTCGGTTGCTTTCAGGGGCCGAAGGCTCAGCCCGTCGTAGGTGGGCATCACCACGCCCCCTCCAGCAGGCAGCAACTGCATCGGCCCGGAGGGTTTCAGTTCAAGAGCCTTCCGTTTGCCATCGGTCTGCAGCAGCAGGGCTTGGTCGCTTCCCGGCTGGAACCCACCGCTCTGCACCAGCAGATCACCGTTGAGATTGCTGCTGAGATGGGCGAAGAGCACCTCCCCTTTCAACAGGGGTTCCGTGCTGCTCAGCGTTGGTGGCCCCAAGGCCGCCAGGCTGTTGGCGGTGCTGCGGGGTGTCAGTTGGTCCCACCACACCTGTTCCGTGCCGTTCTGATCGCGTCCCACCAGCGCAATACCTCGGCCATTCCCGAGGGGGACGACGCTGGGGATAGCGGGCCAAACCCGACTGATCGGCATCCACTCTCCCGAGCGCGTCTGCAGTTGAACCTGCTCGCCTCCGTGCACAGGCCGCGTCACGATCAGCCAGGGTCTCGGGTCCCACCACCATTGCTGCTGCTCCAGCTGCAGACCGCGTTGGTCGTCCCCTGCGATCGATAGTTCGAGCGGAGCCGTGAGCACAACATCCGCAGCGATCACCATCCGCAGCGATGTTGTCTCCCCCAGCCATTGATGGGGCACGGTTGGAGTGATTCGGGTGGCTTCGCTGACCCGGGGCCGATCCATCGGGCGACTGAACTGCAGATCCAGAGCTGCGCTGCCGCTTTGCACCTGCTGGGGCACCAAGCGCAGCAGCCAGGGAGGCCTGCGCAACAGCAGCTGTTGCTGCGCCAGAACCGCAGCGCAGGCCATGAGCATCAGCAGCAAGGGCCGCCGCGTCATGGTTCCAGAGGCCGATCGGGCCTCGCAATCGGCGTGATGGTCGAAGGAATCACGACGGGGATGCGTCGTTCGTTCCGGGTTTGCACGCTCATCGTTCCCTCGATAGCCAACCACTGGTTGGTTTTGGGGTTGAACGACTCCGGCCACGCCACCCCCAGACCAGCGGGCGTGGCGTCGGCCAGGCAACAGCGCACCGTGAGCCTGGCGATCAGCGGTGGGCCCTGGGGCTGCCTCCAGACAAAACCGCTGATGCGCACAGGATTGCCCGCCACAAGGTTGGGGTCGGGCTGGCTGCGCAGCAAGCGCACCCATTCTGTGAGGCTGCGTTGTTCGGGGGGTAAAACAAAGGCCAACTCCGGTGGATCGGGCAGGCCCTGGGGGCGGTTGCTGGCCAGATCGCTGAAGGAGGGGCTCGGCGGAAGGATCAGCACCAGCGCAGCCATCAGGCCGCTGAGCAGCCAGGGCCAGGGCCAGCGTTCGTCTTGCTTCTCTCTTTTCAGCAGAAGGGCTACGCCCAGCATCAGCAAGACCAGGCCGGTGATCCCCACCAGGCCATGGAAGACCCCGCGCAGCAGCAGATCGAGGCGACCGCTGTAGAAGCTCCATAACAGCGTCAGGCTCCAGAGCATCAGCAGGGTTCCGCGCTTCAACACGACCGGCCCCTCACAGCAGCCACAGGTTGATCCACTGACCGATCAGCAGCACGCCAAGACTGGCACCGATCGCCGTGATCAGGATCGCCCTTGGCCGCATCAGTACGGTGAACAGGCCCGCGAGTTTGAGATCCACAACGGGGCCCAGCAAGAGGAAGGCCAGTAGGGCTCCTGGGGTGATCTGAGCGGCAAACCCCAGGGCAAGAAAGGCATCCACGCTGGAGCAGACCGACACCACCACAGCCAGCAGCATCAAGGCCAGGATCGATGCCGTCGGCGCGCCCCCCACGGCCAACAGCCAACTGCGCGGCAGCCAGGTCTGCACCAGGGCCGCAATCACACACCCCAGCACCAGCAGAGCCAGCAGATCGAGAAATTCGCGGCAGCTCTGATCCAGCACCTGCCAGGCCTTGAGGCGTCTGCCGCTGAGGGATCGTGGGGTGCTGGGTGATCCGCCGATCACACCACTGCTGCGCTGCAGCAGCCCCAGGTTACTGAGGGGCTGGCTCATGCGGCGTTCCTCCAGAAGCGCTGTTGCCAGGAGCTGCGTCTCGGGCAGTTGCACCAGCAACAGACTCAGCAGGATCGCCAGCAAAAAGGCCCCCAACGGCCGAGCCACCAGCAGCCAGGGCTGATCAGGAAACGCGGCCCAGGTGCTGGCCAGGACGATGGGATTCAGCACCGGGGCTGCAAACAGAAAGCCGAAGGCCGTGCCCATCGGGGCTCCGCTGGCCAGCAGACGGCGGGCGACGGGAACATTGCCGCATTCGCAGGCTGGGAGGGCAAAGCCCATCAGGGCCCCGATGATCGGTGCCAGCAGGGGGTTCTTGGGGAGCCGTTCGATCCAGGCACCCGATGGCACGGTCCATCGGGCCAGCCCTGCGATGGCAACGCCGAGCAGCAGAAACGGAACGGCTTCCAGCAGTAACCCCTGAAAGATCGCCCAGGCCGTGGCGAGCTTGTCCAAGCGTTCGGGCGTCAGTTGCCTTTCAACGTTCTCAGTTCAGGTCGCCCATCGGGGGGCATCGACTGGTTTGTTGATCGGCCTGCGCGGCAGGCTGGGGCGACGTTGGCCAGGGCCTGAGATGGGGTGGTGCTTCTGGATTGATCGCGGTGGCACCTTCACCGATCTGATCGGTCGCGATCCAGAAGGGCGGCTGCACGTGCGCAAGGTGCTCTCAGAGTAGGTCGGGTCCGGAGACCCTGCGGTGTCGGCCATGGAAGCGATGTTGGCTTCGGCTTCTCCACCCGTGGAGCTGGGGGACGTCGACGACGTGTGCCTCGGCACCACCGTGGCCACCAATGTGCTGCTGGAGGGGGCTGGTGCGCCGCTGCTCTTGCTCACCAATGCTGGGCTGAGGGATCAGCTGTGGATCGGCGATCAACATCGGGACGATCTGTTCGCGCTTGAGCAGCCCCAGCGCCCCTTCCTGGCGCAAACGGTGCTGGAGCTGGCCGGTCGGCTCGATGCCATGGGGGAGGAGGTGGAGCCCCTGGTGCTGGATCAGCCGCTGCGGCGGCGTCTTGAGGAGCTGCGCCGTTCCGGCCTGGACGTCGCCGTGGTGGCGTTATTGCATGCCCACCGCAACCCAGTTCATGAGCAGCGCTGCGCGGCATTGCTGCGGGAGCTTGGCTTTCACACCGTGGTCTGCTCCCACCAGGTGAGCG
>NZ_JBGKDP010000242.1:0-2038 GCF_042954245.1 Parasynechococcus sp. | reverse complement strand
CGAAAAAACGACAGCGATGAGAAGGTGGGCGTTGTCCCAGTTGTTGCCCCGGCATGGCCAACGCTCCTTCTGACGCCATCCAGCGACTGATCGATGTTGTGACCCAACTCAGGGATCCAACAACGGGCTGTCCCTGGGATCTGGAGCAAACCCATGCCTCGCTGGTGCCCTACATGCTGGAAGAGGCCCATGAGGTGGCCGATGCGATCCGCCAGGGCAGCGATGCCGACATGAAGGAGGAGCTTGGGGATCTGCTGCTGCAGGTGGTGCTGCATGCCCAGATCGCTCGGGAGCAGCAGCGCTTTGATCTGGATGCGATTGCCGATGGCATCAGTGACAAGCTGATCCGCCGTCACCCCCATGTGTTCGGCGATGCCGACGCCAGTACCAGTGACGAGGTGCGACGCGGTTGGGAGGCCATCAAGCTGGAGGAGCAGGCCGAGGCCCTGGCTGGCTCCACCAGCCCCCTCAGCGACCGGCTCAGAACCAAAGTGCGCGGCCTGCCGGCTCTGGCTGGAGCCATGACCATCTCCAAGAAAGCGGCCAAAGCCGGCTTCGAGTGGGATGATATGCCCGGCGTCTGGGAGAAGGTCCATGAGGAGCTGGACGAACTCAAGGAGGCGGTGGCCAACGGCAACAAAGGCCATGCCCAAAAGGAACTGGGCGATCTCCTCTTCACCCTGGTGAACGTGGCCCGTTGGTGCCGCATCGAACCAGAAGAGGGCCTCGCTGGCACGAATCAACGCTTCCTCGACCGTTTCTCCCGCGTTGAAGCTGCCCTGGATGGGGATCTGCAGGGCCGCAGCATCCACGAATTGGAAACCCTTTGGAAACAGGCCAAAGCGGCGATCCGGGCAGAACAGTCCTGATCGTCTGACGTCAGTTAATCGTCCAAAGAGGGCCGGCTGCGCCGTTGACGCTTGAGGTCACCACGCTTTTTTTTCGCGTCCAACCGCCGCTTCACCGCACCACGACCCGGCCGGGTGGCTTTACGGGCGCGCGGCGCTGGCTGCAAGCCCTCCCGCAGCAGCTCCCCCATATGATGCAGGGCCTTCTGACGGTTGTGCCATTGGGAGCGTTCTTCTGCGACCACAACCCGTAGACAACCCTCCACCAACCGGGCCTGGAAGTGCTCCAGCAGTCGGGCGCGACGAAATGGCCCCAAACAGGAGCAGCTCGCCACGTCCAACAACAACTCAACACGGGAATCGGTGGTGTTGACGCCCTGCCCGCCGGGACCGGATGAACGGCTGAACCGCCAACACAGATCCCTGGACGGAATGACCAACCATTTATTCACCACCAGATCCATCACCAGCTGTCTCCTGGGTCAAGAAGAACAGGGTGCTTCCGCCAGGATAATGTGTCGAAGGGGACAGACGTGCTTCAACCCTGTGCTCTACCGGTATAATCAAAGCTTTGATCTGACGACAAAAGCTTTGGAGCTGCCCTCTTTTAAAGCAGATTCGCAATCAAGCACATTTAACCTCCACATGTTGTGTTCGTCAATCCCAAGAGCACCACATCTGGTGTTTAGAGAGAGGCCCACCGGGTCCTTAGCTGGAGAGATGCCCACCGCACCCCATGAGCAGCTGGATTGACGAAGAGCACCGCGGCGTCCGCTATGGATTGAAGGGAGAGGTGCTGGTCGAGGAGACCAGTGCGTTCCAGCGGATCAGCGTGATTCGCAGTGAGCGCTACGGGCGGGGCCTGCTGCTGGATGGCTGCTGGATGACAGCGGAACAGCAGGAACGCCACTACCACGAGGCTTTGGTGCACCCAGCGCTATGCAGTGCCAGCTCGATCGAGCGGATCCTGGTGATTGGCGGCGGAGACGGCGGCACCGCGCGGGAATGCCTGCGCCACCCAGGCGTCCAGCAGCTGGACATGGTGGAGATTGACGGGCGGGTGGTGGAACTCAGCCGAGAGCACCTCCCCGGCATCGGTGGATCTGCCTGGTCCGATCCGCGGTTTCAGCTCACGGTGGGAGATGGGATCGCCTGGGCCGCGGAGGCTGACGATCAGAGCTACGACGTTG